>NZ_JAVRBF010000004.1:0-206530 GCF_032436805.1 Streptomyces sp. P17
GTCGCCGAGCTGTCCGTCGAGATCACCGAAGAACTGCGTGGGGAGATCCGCCGCCATGGCCAGCACTGACACCACCGATCTCGCCGGGCTCGAAGCCGGCCTGGACGCCCTCGACACCGTCCAGACCACGCGGACGCCCCTGCGCGAGACGCTGGTCCGCCGGGTGCTGCCGCCGGTCACCGCCGTCGCGCTGGTACTGGTGGCATGGCAGGTCCTGGTCTGGGCCGAGGTCGCGCCCAGCTACAAGCTGCCCGCACCGACCGCCGTCTGGGACGAGGTGCGCACCGCCTGGCTGCAGGGCACGCTGTTCGACTACATCTGGACCAGCGTCTCGCGCGGCCTGCTCGGCTTCCTCCTCGCCCTGGCCATCGGCACCCCCCTCGGCCTGCTCGTGGCCCGCGTGAAGTTCGTCCGCGCCGCGATCGGCCCCATCCTGTCCGGCCTGCAGTCGCTGCCGTCGGTGGCCTGGGTGCCGCCGGCCGTGCTGTGGCTGGGTCTGAACAACTCGATGATGTACGCCGTGATCCTGCTCGGCGCGGTCCCCTCCATCGCCAACGGCCTGGTCGCGGGCATCGACCAGATCCCCCCGCTGTTCCTGCGCGCCGGACGCACCCTCGGCGCGACCGGCCTGAAGGGCACCTGGCACATCGTGATGCCGGGCGCACTGCCGGGCTACCTGGCAGGCCTGAAGCAGGGCTGGGCGTTCTCCTGGCGCTCCCTGATGGCCGCCGAGATCATCGCCTCCTCCCCCGACCTCGGCGTGGGGCTCGGCCAGTTGCTGGAGAACGGCCGCAACAACGCCAGCATGTCCCAGGTGTTCCTGGCGATCTTCCTGATCCTGCTCGTCGGCATCGCCATCGACCTGCTCATCTTCAGCCCGCTGGAGCGCTGGGTCCTGCGCGGCCGCGGTCTCCTGGCGAGGAGCTGAGTCCCATGCGCCACCGGCCGGTTCTTCTCGTCATCGCCCACGGCAGCCGCGACCCGCGGCACGCCGCTACCGTGCACGCCCTCGTACGGCGCGTGCGCGCGATGCGGCCCGGACTGCGGGTCGAGACCGGCTTCCTGGACTTCAACATCCCCTCGGTGCAGGGCGTGCTGGAGTCGCTGGCGGCACAGGGCGTGCGCGATGTCGTGGCGCTGCCGCTGCTGCTGACCCGCGCCTTCCACGCCAAGGCGGACATCCCCGCCGTCCTGCGGGACGCGCCGCCGCAGCTGCGGATCCGGCAGACGGAGGTGCTCGGCCCCTCCCCGCTGCTGCTCACGGCGCTGGAGCGGCGGCTGTACGAGGCGGGCCTCACGCCCGCCGACAAGTCCTCGACCGGGGTCGTGCTGGCCTCGGCGGGGTCCACCGACCCGGAGGCGAGCGCGGTGATCGCAGCAATCGCGCGGGAGTGGCGGCACACCGGTTGGTGCGCCGTGCGGCCCGCGTTCGCCTCCGCATCCCTGCCCCGCACCGAGGACGCGGTACGGGAACTGCGCGCCCTCGGCTGCGAGCGGGTGGCCGTCGCGCCGTACGTCCTCGCGCCCGGGTTCCTCCCGGACCGCATCGCGCGGGGCGCCGCCGAGGCCGACGTACTGGCCGATGTGCTCGGCCCGGCGCCGGAAGTGGCACGCGTGCTGCTGGAGCGGTACGACGCGGCTCGTGTGCCGGTGCTGGCGGCGGTCGGTGCCTGACGGGCCTGGGCGGATTCGGTAAAAGTCCCTCTCCCGCCCGGCCGTTCTGCTGGGATGGTCCCCCGGAGAGCGAGCGGGGGGAGAACGGCACCGGTGGCTGGTCGTGGGTTCGGGCACCACTTGGGCTTACCGCGGGCCCTGTCCGGGCTGCCGCTGGCCCCCCTCGTGCCCGGCTACGCCGAACTCGCCGCCGCCCAGCACGCGGCGGGGTTACGGCACCTCGGCGAGGCCCTCGCCCCGGACGGCGGCCTGCGCGTCCTCGACGGTCTCTACGTTCCCGCCGGACGCGGCCGGCGCCGGGTGGACGGCGCCCTGCTCGACGAACTCGCCCGCTCCGGAGGCTCCGTCCCCCGGCTGCTGACGGCGCTGCACCGGCGTGATCCGCAGGCACCGCGCCGCGTGGTGCTGTACCAGCTGATCTGCCTGCTCCAGGACGGCCCGGGCACCGTCCAGGACCTGGGCGTCCACCCGGACGAGACGGCCGGACTGCTCGCGGCGGCCCGCCACCGGGCCACCCTGGACCGGAGGCAGCGCGACGCTGCCGAGTCCCTCGCCGATGCCTGGCAGCACCGCCGTATGCACCGGGCCCGCACCCTGCTGGAGCGGTTACCGAAGGGCGACCCGGAGGTGGAGCGCCTGCGGCTCGCGCTGGCGGCCCGCGCGGCGGCGGTCGACACGGCGCTGACGGCGGCGCGGCGCGCGGAGGGGCGCGGCGGGAAGGACACCGCCAGCGATCACTACCTGCTCGCGCTGGACCTCGCGGCGGACGACCGGCGTGCCCTGCGCGGTCTGGTGCGCGTCCACCGGCCCGAGCATGTGGCCTTCCTGCGGACCGAACTCTCCTCGAACGGCGTCGAGTTGACCTGGGAACGGGCCGGTTCCGACTGGCGGCTGCTGTGTCTGTACCGCACCGAGGACGGCGCGGCCCGGGTGCGTGAGGTGCCCGAGCGGCAGGACACGGCCGTCCCCCTGGGCACGACCGTCCGCTACGCCGCCCTGCCGCTGGAGAACGGACGTGTGACCGGGCCCCCGCTCGTGTCCCACCGGGTGCTCTTCGCACCGGAGGTGACCGGGCTGACGCTGACGGACGGCCCGGAGCGGATCAGGGGGACCTGGCGAAAGCCGCCGGGCGCCGTCGAGGTGACGGTGGAGCGCACGGGTCCGGACGGTACGGCGGTTCGGGTGGAGGCCCGCCCCGACTGCTTCACGGCGGCCGGGCTGCCGGTCGGCCGCCACACGTTCCGGGTGGTGTGCCACTACCGGGCGCCCGACGGGCAGTTGGTGCCCTCTCCCGGGGTCACCGCCACCCACACCGTCCACCCCTGGCCCGAGCCGGTCCGCACCCTCACCGCCACACCCGACGGCCACACCGTACGGTTCGACTGGACCGGAGGAGGACAGGAAGCCGAGGTCCGCCTGGTGGTGTGGCCGGGCCGGGTACCGCCGCCGGCGACGGAGTTGCGCACGGCCGAGCTCCCGCCCGCGATCCTCGTACCGCCCGCCGGGCACACGCGCGTGGCCGCCGTCGCCGTACTCGGCGACCGTGCCCTGGCCGGTCCCACGGTCGATGTCGAGGTGCTCCCGCCGGTGACCGGTCTCGCCGCCCGGCGGCTGCCGCACGGTGCCGCCCTGGTCTCGCTGGACTGGCCCGACGGCACGAGTCACCTCACGGTCGTGTGGGACGGCCCGGACGGCGGCGGCGAGCGGACCGTCACCGCGCACGCCTACCGACGGGGCGGGCTGCGGCTGCAGGTGGGGCCGCGGGGGGTGCGGATCCGCGCGGCGGTCGTGCCGCAGGTGCCCGGTGCCGTCGTCGTGGCGGCGGCCGGCGCCGAGACCGTGCTGCCCCCCGACGCCTCCATCGGCTACCAACTCGTGCGCCACCGGCGCCGGTTCAGGGGCGGCAGCCGTACGCTGCTACGCGTCACCCTCTTCGCCCCCGCCGAGGAGAGCGGCCCGGACGTCCCGGAGTTCGTGTGCGTCGCGCGCAGCGGCACCCTCCGCCCGCGCAGCGCCACCGACGGGACGACCGTGCTGCGCATCCCCGGTGCCGACCTGACCCGGCACGGCACGGTCGAGCAGGAGTTGCCGGCCGCGCCCTGCCCGCTCCCGTACACCCTGCGCGGCTTCCTGCTGGGCGAGCACGCGGCCGCCGTACGCCTCGAAGAACCGTCCCCCGCGACCCTGGTGGTGCGCTGAGCCATGACGACCGTGATCTGCCCCTACTGCTTCGCCCGCTCCTCCGCCGCGAAGCTGCCGTACCGCTGTCTGATGAGCCCGACCGGAGTGCGCGGCGGGACGCCCTGCGGGCCCGAACGCGACGATATCTGGGCCGGGTTCATGGGTCCGGGGGTGCCGCCGGGCGCCCGGATGCGCGGGCCGGTGTTCGCGCCGGACCGGCGGGCCAGGTGGCGGTTCGGCTCGGGCAGCAGTGTGCCGTGCCCGGGGTGCGGGGTGGGCACGACGACCCGGGTGTGCGGGACCTGCCACAGCGACCTGCCGAGCGACTACTGCGACCAGGACAGCCGGATCATCGCGCTGGTCGGCGCGAAGGCCTCCGGCAAGAGCACCTACGCCGCCGTCCTGGTCAACGAGTTGAACCAGCGTGTCGGACAGGCCTACCACGCCTCGCTGGCCGCCATGGGGCAGAGCACCCAGCAGCGGGACCGGGAGATGGCGGAGGACCTCTACGAGCGGCTGCGGCTGCCGGACGCCACCAGACCGGCCGCCCTCGGCTTCAACGACCCGCTGCTGTACCGGCTCAGCGTGCCCCGGCGCGGCCGGCTCGGCTCGGGCACCCGGCACACCGCGCTGGTCTTCTTCGACGCGGCCGGCGAGGATCTCGCGGGCGCCGAGGCGATGGACCGCTACACCCGCTATCTCAGCGCCGCGGACGGCATCGTCCTGCTGGTCGACCCGCTCCAACTCGGCTCCGTACGCGACCGCTTGCCCGTCCACGACGGTCCCCCGCTGCCGGTGGTGGAGACCCCGCCGCAGCAGATCGCCGCCGACCTGGCGCGCCGGCTGCGCGCCCACGGCAAGGGCGGTTCGCGCGGGCGGGTGTCCACCCCGATCGCGGTGGCGGTGACCAAGACGGACATGCTCAAGCCGCTGCTCGATCCGCACTCGCCGCTGCTGCGCAACGCGGCCCACCCGGACGGGGAGTTCGACGAGGACGACCGGCTCGCCGCGCACGAGGAGGTCCGCGCGCTGATGGCGGAGTGGGACTCGGGCGCGCTGGTGCGGCAACTGGAGCTGGACTTCGCCGAGTTGTCGCTGTTCGGGCTGTCGGCGCTGGGTGCGCCGCCGCCCGCCGACTCGCCCGCGGACGCGCCCAAGTCGGGGCCGCAGCCGATACGGGTGGAGGACCCGCTCCTGTGGCTGCTGGCCCGGCGCGGGGTGCTGCCGGTCCGTACGACGGGGAAGGGGCGAGGCGAGTGACGCCGGCGCAACTGCACTACACGTCCGCGCCGCCCGGGCCCGACGGTTCGGGTTTCCGGTTCACGGCGGTCAGCCCGGGGGTGCCGCAGGGCGTGCTGCGGGAGGCCGAGCAGCTCATCGGCTACGAGCCGCCGCGGGACTTCCCTGCCCGGCCCGACGCCGAACAGCTCAAGGGCTTCCCGAAGGCATTCAGCTTCAGCGAACTGTCCGACGGCGGCCGCCTGTTGAGCCGCTCGGTCTACACGGGCGTCGACTACAGCGGCCGCTGGGGCAACTTCCACGCGCACGCCCTGCATCTGCCGCCCGGGACCCGGCTGCCGGACGGCGCGCTGCCCATCACCGCCTGGGAGTCGCCGCGCTGGGCCGACACCACTCCCCCGGACGGCCGGCCCGCGCCCATCGACCGGTTCGAGCCGTCGGGGCTGCTGCGCACCGAGGGGCTGGTGGCGTTCGCGGTGTCCCGGGCCGGGTGGCTCGCGCCGTTCTTCGCGGACCTGCGCGCGGTCGCGGAGGATCCCGGGACCGGGCAGATCGTGCTCGTGGAGCACGACAGCGCGGACGTGGCCCAGTGGATCGTGCTCGCCTGCACGGTGCTGCCGAGGGAGCAGGCGCACCGGCTGACGTTCACGACCTACACCCGGCGGCCGCAGCAGGCGCGCCAGCAGATCGTGGGGGCGCTGCCGTCGTCGGAGCAGGTGGCGCCGGATCACCGGTACCGGGTGCACGACTGCACCGGCCGGCCGCCGTCGGAACCGGTCACCGACACCTTGGCCGAGGTGTACGCCCGTATCTGGCTGGCGGCGCGGCCCGATCTGCTCCGTGACTCGGGAGACGGACTCGGTCCGCTCACCGTGGCGGCGCTGACGGCGGGCATCGAGCTGCGGCCGGACGCCCGGGCGGCCGCGGCACGGTGGGCGGCCGGGAACGCCCTGCCCGAGGCCACGCTGACCGCGTTGATCGCCGGGCTGTGCGCGGCCGGGGAGAGCGACGAGGAGGAAGCGGCCGCGCTGGTCAGCCTGTGGGAGCGGCTGGACGGACGGGTGCCCACGGCCGTGTCCGCGCCGCTCGCCGCGCGGGTGCTCACGTCCGCCGTGCGCGGCGGGGGCCCGGTGCCCGCGCTGCGCGCCGGGTCGCTCACCCCGGCGACCCATGCCGAACTGGCCCGGGATCTCGCGCCCGCCCTGCGCGCCGGGGTCGCGGACACCGGCCGGCCCGCCGACGGACGGCCGCTCGCCCTGCTGCGGGTCGCCGATCTGCTCGACGTCGACTGCCAGGATCTGCTCCCCGGGCTGGCGGAGCGGCTCGCCCGCGCCCTGGTGGCCGTGGCACCGGACGAGCTCTCGGCCGTGGCGGAGGAGCAGCCCGTGGGGCACCCCGCGTGGCGGGCGCCCGAGACGGCCGTACCGTCCGCTCCCGGGGTGGGCACCCCGGCGCTGCTCGACGCCGTGCGTGACCATCCGGCGCTGCGGATCGCGCTGTTCGCCGCGCTGGACGCGCTCGCGGCCGCCGATCCGCGGGGCGCCGCACGGCCGTTGGCCGGGTCGGAGCTGCCCGTGCAGTTGCCGCCGGCCTTCCCGCATCTGCGGATGTGCGTGCTGACGGAGCCGGCGCGCGAGGGCGATCGGCTCGGCCGTTTCCACGGTCTGCTGCGCACCGGCGGGGTCTCCCCGCACGCCGACACCGCGGTGCTGCGGACCGCGCTCGACCTGGTGTGGCCCGGGGAGCTGCCGACGGGGCAGGAGGCGAGTCTGCTGCTCAACGAGCTGGGCTCGGATCTGCACCGGGCGGCAGGGACCCGGGACCTGCTGATCGAGGCCGCGCTCGCCGCGCCGCCCGACGACCCCGACATCCCGGTGCTCGCCGCCGATCTGCTGCGCTGTTTCGGCACGGAGCTGCGGCACGGGCAGCGGGCGGCGCTGCTGTTGCTGGAGTTCGCGGGCCTGCTGGGTACGCCGGGTGAGGGCGAGGACTGGGTGGGCCGGGCGCTGTCGCTGCGCACGGGGGCGGGCGAACCGGTCCCCGAGCCCGTCACGGACCGGGTCTTCGAGGCCCTCGGCAGGCGGCTCATGCGGCCCGACGCGCCGGAGAGCGAGCTGTACGCCCTGGCCCGCTCGGACGAGCCCGCGCTGCTCGCGGCGTACGAACGCGCCGGGCGCTCGGACCGGGTGGGTGACCGGCTGCGGACCGTGCCGTCGTACGTCGCCGTCTGCTTCTGCGCGTGGAGCGCCTTCCCCGGCTCCAGTACCGCCTGGGACGAGACGAGTTCGGCGCTGCTGACGAAGGTGCTGCGGCCGATCGTGAAGGCACTGCCCGCCGAGGACCTGGCCGAGGTGGAGGTGGCGCTCGGCCGCGCGGGCCGGGGCAAGCTGGACGCGTTCCGGACCTGGAACCGGCCCGGCAAGCTCGGGCGGCTCGCGGGCCGGCTGTCCGGGCGCGGGCGGCGCGGTGAGCAGGGCGCCCCGTGGCCCGGGGATCTCGAACCGCCGCACCGGGGAGGCCCCCGATGAACCCCATGCTGCCGCTGTACATCTACCTCGCCTGGTGCGGGCTCATCGCCGCCGGCCTGGGCCTCGGTCGCGTGCTGTGGGAGTTCCTCGGGATCGGGGTGGGCGGCGTCTGGCGGGGACTCGGGCCCTGGCGCAGCGGCAGCCCCGATCAGCGCGTCCCGGCCGTCGTGAGCGACGCCGAGCCCGCCCGGTTCGCCTACTGGTGGCAGCAGATGTGGATCGACGGGGCGACGGCCTCGAGCTACGGCATACGGATCATGTGGACACGGCTTGCCGACCCGTGGCTGGCGCGGATCGCCAAGAACCTGTTCTGCGGCCGCTCCCCCGACGGACTGCGCGCCGACCACCCGGTCGGCGCGGTGGCCCTGGTCGTCTTCGTGGCTCCCGGCACCGCGGCAGGCGCGCTCGTGGGCACCGCCCTGGCCTCGCTGCTGCTCGGCACGGTCCTGGTGATGTTCGCGCTGCTGCTCGCCCTGATCTGGCTGGCCTGCGCGGCGGCCGCACCGGTGCTGTGGGGCGCGGAGCGGGCGTGGACGCTGGCCAGGGGGGTGCGGACCAAGTGCCCCTACCCCGGCTGCTATCGACCGGTGCCGCTCGCCGTGCACCACTGCCCCGGCTGCGGCAAGGGGCATGCCTCGCTACGGCCCGGGCGCTACGGCGTCCTGTGGCACGGGTGCGTGTGCGGGCGCCGGCTGCCGACGACCCGGTTCGCCAAGCGCGGCTCCCTGGCGACCCAGTGCCCGTACTGCGAAAAGAAGTTGCCGCAGATCACCGGCACCACCCGAGTGGTGCACGCGCCGCTGGTCGGCGGTACCTCCTCCGGCAAGACGATGCTGATGGCGGCCATGGTGGAGGGGCTGCACACCTGGGCCAGGCGCGGCGAGCTGACCGTGGAGTACGCCTCGGACGACGACCGCGCCACCGCGAACGATCTCAACCAGGAGCTGCGCCAGACCGGTTCGGTCCGCGCCACCACCGGCGGCCAGCCGCGCGCCCTGATGCTGACGGTCACCCGTGGGCGACGGCGCCGACTGCTCTATCTGTACGACCCGATGGGCGAGTCGGTGAGCGAGGCCGACCGGGTGCGCGCCCAGCAGTACTTGCAGCACGCCAACGGGGTCGTCCTGGTCGCCGATGCGCTGGCCGACCCCAAGGTGCGCGGACGGCTCGGCGCGGACGACAGCGCGAAGGCGAAGTCGGCCCGGCCCTCACCACAGGGCCCGTGGGACACGTTCCAGCGGCTGACGGGCGAGCTGGAGGCGCTGACCGGGCGGCGCGGTCGGCTGTGCGTGGCCACCGTCGTCACCAAGCGGGATGTGCTGGACGGGCTGACGACCCTGCCGGTGCCGGGCGCGGAGATCGATGTCTGGCTGGAACAGATCGGTCTGGGCCCGCTCGTCCGGGCCCTCGGCCACGACTTCAGGGCGGCCCGCTACTGGGCCGTCAGCGCCCAGGCGGCCATCGGCACCGGCCCGTTGGAGAGCGAGCAGCGCAGGGCGGCCGAGCCGGTGCTGTGGCTGCTCGCCGTCTCGGGGCTCGGCACCGGCGCGCTGTCCGGTCCCGGCGGTGGCAAGGAGCGCAGGATCCGGCTGCGCGCGAACGGCGACCAGGAGAGGAAGTACACCCCGGCATGACCGAGGTGACACCGTCCATCGGGCGCTGGCGGCGTGCCATGGCGGGCGTGTTCGTGGCCTCCTTGGCCCTGACCGTGCTCGCCCTGGCCGCGCTGGCGCGATGGCTGCTGACCTGAGACCCACTACCAGCGGAAAGGAAATGGCGTGAGTGACATTCCCGGCGGGCCCATGGCCAACCGGCCGGTCCACTTCATCTGGCTGCTCGACTGCTCGTACTCGATGCAGGGCGAGAAGATCGGCCAGCTCAACTACGCGATCAGAGAAGCGATCCCGGAGATGCGGTCGGTGGCGCACGACAACCCGGCCGCCCAACTCCTGCTGCGCACCATCACGTTCTCCACCTCGGCCCGCTGGCATCATCAGACGCCGGTCCGGGTCGACGACTTCACCTGGCAGGACGTTCAGGTGGACGGTATGACCAACCTCGGTGAGGCGCTCACCCTGGTCTCGCGGGAGCTGCAGAGCCCGCCGATGCCGCAGCGGGCGCTGAAGCCGGTGCTGGCGCTGGTGTCGGACGGGGTGCCCACGGACGACTGGAAGGCCGGTCTGAAGGCGATCGACGCGACGCCGTGGGGCCGTAAGGCGGTCCGGGTGGCCATCGCGATCGGCGCCGACGCCGATCGCACGGTGCTCCAGGACTTCCTCGGCAACCCCGAGCTCCAGCCGCTGGACGCCAACAGCCCCAAGCAGCTCGCGGCGGCGATCCGCTGGGCGTCCACCGCGGCCGTGAAGGCCGCCTCGCAGCCGGTCGCGGGGTCCTCGGACCCGCTGGCGAAGCAGCCGTACGCGCCCCCGGTCCTCGACGACGACGATGACGACGACGTGTGGTGACGCTCGGGGTGCGGCGCTGGGAAACGCTGGGCGACAGCGTCCAGGGCGTCGGCAAGCGGTGCAACCAGGACTGGTGGACCTGTGAGGGCGGCGGCTCCTGGGAGGAGCCGCTGGTGCTGGCGGTGGCCGACGGACACGGCTCGGCGGCGCACGCCCGCAGCGAGCTGGGGGCGCGGTTCGCCGTGGACCGCTTCACCGCGCTCGCCGTCTCCTTCGGACGCGCGGCCCGCGACTGCCATGAACCGGGGCGCCTGGCCCGGCTGATGGCCTGCGCCCGGGACGACTTCCCGCGCGCCCTGGTGCAGGAGTGGCGGACGGCCGCCCTCGGCCACTGGGAGCGGCACCGCCCGGTCGCCGACGACGGCGCGGCCGAGCCGGAGCCGGGCGCCAAGCTGCTCCTGTACGGCACGACCCTGATCGGCGCCCTGCTCACGCCGTCGCTGTTCGTGGCGTGGCAGATCGGCGACGGCGATCTCGCGGTGGTCGAGCACGACGGCGCGCTGAACCGGCCGCTGGCACCGGCCGAGGAGGATCTGGGCGACGAGACGGAGTCCCTGTGCGGCGCGCAGGCCTGGCGTGCGGTACGGACGCACTGGGCGCCGCTGTTCGACGAGGCGCGCGGGCCGCGACTTGTGGTGCTCTCGACGGACGGTCTGTCGAAGAGCTTCGCCTCGGCCGACGGCTACCGGGAGTTCGTGGCGGGCCTGGACGGGCGGCTGACGGCGCAGGGCGCCGCGGGGGTGCGGGCCGCGCTGCCCGAGTGGCTGGGGCAGGCCGCGCAGTACTCCGGGGACGACACGACGCTGGTGGCCGCGCTGCGGCCGGTCCACCGGGCACTGGAAACGGAAGAGAAGACGGGGAGTTGAGCGATGAGCGGCATGCTCGACAGTGGAACGCTGCTGGCCGTGGACAACGGCGACGAGGCCGAGATCATCGGCATGCTGGGCGCGGGCGGCCAGGGCGAGGTGTACCGGGTGCGGACCGCGGCCGGGGACAAGGCGCTGAAGTGGTACTACCCGACGAGTGCGACGCCCGAGCAGCAGGCGATCGTCCAGGAGCTGGTGCAGCGCGACTTCGACGACGACCGGTTTCTGTGGCCCGAGGCGTATGTGTCCGCGCACAAGGGCTCGTTCGGCTATCTGATGGGGCTGCGTCCGGAGCGCTTCAAGGGCCTGCCGGACCTGTTCCGCCGCCAACTGCGCACCAGCACCGGGGCGTTGCTGACAGCCTGTCTGTACACCGTGGAGGCCTACCAGGCACTGCACTCGCGGGGTGTCGCCTACCGGGACATCTCCTGGGGCAACGTCTTCTTCGACCCGGCCACCGGTGACGTACTGATCTGCGACAACGACAACGCCGTGGTGGAGGGCGACGCCAGCGGTATCTCGGGGACGATGAAGTTCATGGCCCCGGAGCTGGTGCGCGGCGAACCGGACGCGCGCCCGGGCACCCAGACCGACCTGCACTCGCTCGCCGTCCTGCTGTTCATGCTCCTGATGAACCACCACCCGCTGGAGGGCCGACGCGAGTTGGGCATCCACTGCTTCGACGAGGCGGCGGAGAGGCGGCTGTACGGCAAGAGTCCGCTGTTCGTGTTCGATCCGGCGGACGACTCCAACGCGCCCGACCCGATGGAGCACGCGACGGTGCTGGCGACCTGGTCCGCGGCGGCCGGCACCCTCCAGGAACTCTTCCGCCGCAGCTTCACGACCGGACTGCAGGATCCGCATGCCCGGGTGCGCGAGTCGGAGTGGCGCAACGCGCTGCGGGCGGTGCTGGATGCGCTGGTGGAGTGCGCCTCCTGCGGCCGGGAGAACATGACGGAACCCGGCGAGAACCCTCCCCCGCGCGTCTGTTGGGGGTGCGGGCAGCGGCTGGTGCTGCCGCCCCGGCTGACGGTGACCACGCCGCCGCCGCGCGCCGAGCACCACATCCGGCTGCGCCGGGGGGCCCGCGTCCAGGCCCACCATCTGCTGCCGGAACCGGCGCGGCACGACTGCTCGGACGCCGGCCTGGTGGCCGAACTTGTCGAACACCCGTCGAAGCCGGGCCGGTTCGGCATCGCCAACCGCTCGAAGGAGACCTGGACGGCCGGCCGCTCCGACGGTACGACCCGGCAGGTCGCCCCCGGCCAGACCGTACCGCTGCGCTCGGGTCTGGAACTGGATCTCGGGGGCGGGGTGCGGGCGGTCGTGCGCGCCAGGTGAACGCGGGGGTCAGAACCCGAGCAGGCGCCCGATCTCCTGGGCCAGGACGAGGACGCCGCTGCCCGCCCCGACTCCGGCACCGATGGTCTCCAGGGCGGCCCGGATCCGGCCCTGGTCGGCGGGCCGCCCCTGCTGTCCGGCGTCGGCCAGTTCACCCTGGACGACCTGGGCCTGGGGCACCAGCGCGGGGCTCTCCGCCCGCAGCCGCTCCACGAGCTGGTCGGCCAGCCGCAGCAGGACCGCGGGGTCGGTGCCGTTGTTGTTGATCTCGATCCGGCCGTTGTCGCCCAGGATGGCCGGGCCGTTGACGTTGTTGATGTGGTAGTTGCTGCTCATGGTCCGGCTCCTGTTCCGTTCCCGCGTCAGGGCTTGGGCGGTGGTGTCCCGCCGCCCTGGCCGCTCTGAGATCCACCGCCCTGGGGGCTGCTGTTCTGGTTGATGGTGCCGCCCGCGCCGAAGATGCTGGGCCCGTTGACGGTGTTGACGTGGTAGTTCTGCGTGATGATCTTCTGCGCGCTGTCGAAGGAGCTCGTGTCGACGTTGTGGTCCTTCAGGAAGCGCTCGGTCGCGGTCAGCACCCCCTGCTGCAGGCGGACGAGGTAGTCGAGCGCGTCCATGCGCTCCGCGTAGCCGGCCTGGTCCCAGTCGCCGTACTGCTCGCGCAGGCTGGTGGCGGCGCCGTAGTCGACGATGACGTGCTGGCTCTTGATCTTCCGGCGTAGTTTCCGCAGGGTCCGTTCGTTGTCGTGCAGCCATCGGGAGCGCTCCAGCATGCGTCCCGGGGCGCCGCTCAGTTCGGACCAGGTGTGACCGGTGGCGTACTTGACGAGGCTCCACCAGCGGTCGAGGCGGGCCAGCGGGAGGCTGTCGACCTCGTGGAAGCGGGCTTCGAGCGGCGGGATCGCGTAGGCGGCGACCTCCCAGCTGAGGCTGGGACGGGCGAGGATCGCCCGCAGGTACATGGAGACGATGAGCCGCCCGCCCTCACCGACCCGCTCCAGGCACAGATGGGTCCGCATGCCCGCGCCGGGCCGCTGCAGACCGGCCTGGACGAGCTGCTTGGGGACGTGCGGCTGCGGCCGTCCGGTGCGGTCGGGGACCAGCTCCGGGAGCAGACAGGCGTTGCTGCCGAGGACGTAGAGCCGGTTCCTGGTGCGCAGTCCGTCAAGGCCTGAGATGCCCTCCATATGGCGGGCGACGTAGGTGTGGAGGTCGATGGCGTCGAAGTCGGTCATCGGGAGCTTGGTGCCACCCGGGCCCTCGGCCGGCTCACTGACGTCGATGGGCCCCCAGATGACCTCGCGCTCCTGGAGCCGCTTGCCGCTGCCGACGAACGGATTGACGAGCGCCGTCTCGTCGGCGTACGGCAGGACGTTGGAGCGCTTCAGTTCGTGCAGCCGTGTCTCCGCCGCCTGCTCGACGGGCGGGACGAGCGTCTCGGGTTTCTCGGTGTCGCGGAACACCTGTTGCGCCGCGTCCCTGGCCCGGGCCTGCGTGTGGTGGACGAGGCACCAGGTGACGACGAGGACGCCGAGGGGGCCGTAGACCGCGACGAGGACGAGGGAGGCGCCGCCGGCGATCAGTGACCACAGGGCGAACAGCAGCGAGGCGAGGAACAGGGCGCCGAGCACGGCGAGTTGGCGGTCGAGGACGGTTCTGCGCCGGACGGCCGCGCGGGCATGCCGGGCGACCGCCACGAAGTTGACGCCGAGGGTGAGTCCGATCGCGGTGAGCCGGTCGCCGGTGAGGTCGCGGTCGATGTCCCGGGCGAGGTCGTCATGGAGATGGACCGTGGCGCAGATCCGGCGTGTCACACCGTCCTTGCGGTACTGCGGCAACGAAGGTAGGACTCTCCCCGCCACGGTGACCCCCCTGTCGCCGAAGTCTCGCGGAACTCACTTTAGGGACAACGGCAGTCACTTGTCCGCGAGTTGGCGAGGAGCGTCACGGCGCCCTAACTACGGGTCATGTCCCTGAGCCTGACCACGGTGTTCCAGTTGCGGCTGGTGGCGATCAGGCCCTTGTTCAGGCGCGGCTTGGAGAGCTGCTCGGCGAGCTTGGAGCGGCCGAGGCCGTTCGGGGCGTACAGATACAGACAGCGCTCCCCGAGCCGGAACTCCTCCGGCAGGAAGGCGCCCTGGTCGATCTCGGCGAAGCGCTCGGCGTGGACCGGCTCGGAGAAGTACGTGACGTGCAGCTGCTTGGCCTCCAGCTCCGCCGCCGGGAACGGACAGGCCTCGACGATCGCCGCCAGATAGGCGTGGTCGCGGACGATGACGGCGACCGCGAACCCGAAGCGCTGCTCGATCGCCCCCGTGATCTCCGCGGCCCAGGACTCCTCGTCGCCGTGCCCGGCGGAGAACACGGCCTGGCCGCTCTGGAGGTAGGTGCGCACATCGTCGAGACCGAGCCCTGCCATCAGGACGCGCAGCTCCGCCATCGGGACCTTCTTGGCGCCACCTACGTTGATCCCCCGCAGCAGCGCCGCATACGTCGTCGTCATCCGCACACCATAAGGCGGCCGTCGTGCCCCGTGGGGGTGGGCACGACGGCCGGGTCCGCGAACGCGGACTGCGCTGAACTCTGGCCGATCCGGAGGGTGTCGATCAACCGCCACACGCGCGTGTGACTTATTCAACAAGGTTTTGTAATGACAAACTCCACCCAAATAGATGTAAGGGGCCACCTCCTCCTCACAGGGGAGAAGCCGGGGTCCAGGGGGATGATTCACGCCGTCCTCAGTTCACCGATCAGCACGACGAGATGCCTTTATCCGCCCCATACCTTCAAAACGAAAGGTGACGGCAGGGGGCTGTCACCGCACACAAGGGGGCAAGCCCGTCATGGGGAACGGAGACATACGGGTGCGGGGTCTGGCCGCCCGGGCAGGCGGCTGGAGCGCCCGGCACCGATGGGCTGCCGTCGGCATCTGGCTGCTGTTCGTCGTCCTGGCGATGGGGCTCGGGTCGGCGGCGGGCCGGGTGAACGTGGACGAGAGCCAGTCGCTCAAGGGCGAGACGAAGACCGCCGCGCAGATCATCGACGACGCCGGGATCGACGAGCCGGCCGGTGAGACCGTCCTGGTCCAGGCGAAGGACGGCGGCCTGAAGGCCACCGACACCGAGTTCCGGGCCGCGGTCACCGCGGTGATGGACGCGGTCGAGAAGACCGGCAAGGTCACCGACATCACCTCGCCGTACGACACGGACACCGTCTCGGAGGACGGCCGCAGCGCACTCGTGCAGTTCGACATGCGCGGTGAGGCGGAGACCGCGAGCGAGCGGGTGGAGCCGGTGCTCGACGCCGTGGCGGAGGTCCAGAAGGACCGTCCGGCGCTGACGATCGAGCAGATCGGCGCGGCCAGCATGGGGAAGACGTTCGACGACGCGTTCGGGGACGACTTCCAGAAGGCCGAGTACTCGGCCGTGCCCGTGGCCCTCGGCATTCTGCTCATCGCCTTCGGCGCGCTCGTCGCGGCGCTGCTGCCGGTGCTCCTGGCGATCACCGCGATCATGGCGACGACGGGCCTGATGAGCATCGTCAGCCATGTGATGCCGATGGGCGAGGTCGCCAACTCGGTGATGCTGCTGGTCGGTCTGGCCGTCGGCGTCGACTACTGCCTGTTCTATCTGCGCCGGGAGCGTGAGGAGCGGGCCGCCGGACGCGACCCGCAGACGGCGCTGCGGATCGCCGCCGCCACCAGTGGCCGCGCGATCGTCGTCTCCGGTGTCACGGTGTGTGTGGCGATGGCGGGCATGCTGTTCACCGGGATCGCCGACTTCGAGGCGATGGGCCTGGCCTCGCTGATCGTCGTGGCGGTCGCCATGGTCGGTTCGGTGACCGTGCTTCCCGCGCTGCTGTCGCTGCTGGGCCACCGGGTGGAGAAGGGCCGTATCCCCTTCCTGCACCCGGACAGCAAGCTGCGTCGCAAGCGTGCTCAGGCCAACCGGGACAGCCGCCTGTGGACGGCCGTGCTGGGCGCCGTGCTGAAGCGGCCGATGGTCTCGGTGGTCGTCGCGACCGGTGCGCTGCTCGCGGTCGCCGCGCCCGCGATCGGCATGAAGACCCAGAACCTCACGCTGGACCAGGAGTTCGGCGACTCGCTGCCCATCGTGCAGACCTACAACCGCGTCAACGACGCCTTCCCGGGCGGCTCCGAGCCGGCCGAGGTGGTCGTCAAGGCGGACGACATCAACTCCGCCGAGGTGCAGGGCGCGCTCGCCGACTTCAAGAGGGAGGCCGTGGACTCGGGCGCCTCGCGCGGCCCGGTCGAGATCAAGCTGCACGACGCGCAGAACCTGGCCTTCGTCTACGTCCCGCTGGTCGGCGGCTCCGACCTCGACAAGGCGGGCGAGAACCTGGAGAAGCTGCGCGACGAGGTCCGTCCGGCCACGCTCGGCAAGGTCGACGGCGTCGAGGCGCCGATCACCGGACAGGTCGCGGGCAGCCATGACTTCAACAACCAGCTGGCCGGAGCGGTCGTCCCGGTCTTCGCCTTCGTCGTGGTCTTCGCCTTCCTGCTGATGCTGCTGTCCTTCCGCTCGCTGACGATCGCGATCACCTCGATCGCGCTCAACCTGCTCTCGGTCGGCGCGGCGTACGGCATCCTGGTCGCCATCTTCCAGCACGGCTGGGGCGCGTCCCTGGTGGGCGCGGAGGGCGTCGGCGCCATCATCAGCTGGCTGCCGCTGTTCCTCTTCGTGATCCTGTTCGGCCTGTCGATGGACTACCACGTGTTCGTGGTCTCGCGGATCCGCGAGGCCCGGCTGAAGGGCCGTACGACGAACGAGGCGATCAAGCACGGCGTGGTCACCACGGCGGGTGTCGTCACCAGCGCCGCGGTCATCATGGTCGCCGTGTTCGCGATCTTCGGCACGCTGTCCATGCAGTCCATGAAGCAGATGGGCGTGGGCCTCGCGGCCGCGGTGCTCATCGACGCGACGATCATCCGGGGTGTGCTGCTCCCGGCGGTCATGGCGCTGCTGGGCGAGCGCAACTGGTATCTACCGAAGTGGCTGAACCGGCTGCCGGACCTGACGCACGACGAGGCGCCGGAGGCGGTCACCCGGCAGGCGCGGGACGACGAGGGGGAGCGCGTCCCGGTCTGATCCTGACCCCCATGACAGAGGGCCCGTCGGTTCACGGGGGGAACCGACGGGCCCTCACCTGTGCCTATCGCTGGGGGAGTTCGGCCTCGATGCGTCAGCGGGCGTGGCTCCCCGGGCCGGTCAGGGCCCCGAGGCCACCGCGCATCCGATGGAGTCCGTGCAGCCCCGGCCGAGACCGGAGATGTTGATCGCGTTGCGGGCTCCCACGGACGGTACGTCAGGAGGCGGTGCCGGGGGGTCCACAGCTGGTTTTCACCTCTGGTAGCGGGCGAGGACCAGGTTCCCGTCCTCCTCCAGCCGTTCACGCAGCTCGTCGAGTCCGATGGCCCCGCTGTAGTACTCCTGGAGGGCCGGCGTGGCGACCTTGTCCTTCCACTCCGGGTAGCCCCGTACGGACTGGGCGGGCGCCGAGCGCAGATGGGCGGCGAGGGCGGTGCCGGTCGCCCAGTCGTACTCGGCCGTGCGCAGGGCCGGATCCTTGAGGGCCTCGGTGCCGGTGGGCAGCATCCAGTCGCCGAGGGCGAGCCGGACCATGTTCTCCGGCTGGAGCAGGAAGTCGATGAACGCTGCCGCCTCCTTCTTGTACGGGCTGTCCTCGGCGATGGACAGCGTCTGCGGGCTCACGCCCTGGATCAGCCCGTCCGCGCCCGCCGGGGCGGGCAGCACCTGCCAGTCGAAGCCCTCCGGGGCCTGCTGGACGATCTGCTGGCGGTAGGAGAAGCCGAGCGGGACCATCGCGTACCGGCCGCCGAAGAAGCCGGGCAGGGTGTCCGAACCGCCGCTGCCGAGGGTCGAACCGGACGCGCTGCCATCGGAGTTCACCTGATCATGGATCGTCTTCGGGACCACCTCGTCGGCGGCCTCGAAGCGGACCTCGGCCTTGCCGTCGGCATCCCGGTGGAAGAGCTGTCCGCCGGCCGACAGGGAGAGGTTGAGCGTGGCGGACACGGGTTCCTTCAGCGGCCAGGCCACGCCGTATTTCCCCTCGCCGCTGAGCTCCTCGGTGATCCGCCGGAACTCCGGCCAGGTCCAGGGCCGTTCGGGCGTGGGGATGCGCACGCCGGACTCCCTCAACCAGGTGGCGTTGGCGATGAGCACGCGCGGCTCCTGGAGGAACGGCACGCCGTAGATGCCGTCCCCGAAGGTCGTCGTCTGCCAACTCTGCTGCGGGATGTCCGACTTGAGGCGCTCGGGCAGCAGGTCGGTCAGGTCGGCGAGATGGCCGCCGTAGGCGAAGTCGGCGAGGTCGTCGGAGGCGTCGTGGACGATGTCCGGTGCCTCGCCGCCCTCGAAGGAGGTGAGCAACTGGTCGTGGACGCTGTCCCAACTGCCCTGGACATACTCGACCTTGACGTCGGGATGGCTCGCGTTCCACTCCTCCACGAGTTCCTTGTTGACGGCGACGGACTCCTCCTGCCAGGCGAGGGACTGGAAGCGGAGGGTGATCCGGCCGTCGTCGGTGTCACCGCCGCCGGTACAGCCCGCCAGCAGCAGAAGAAGTACGACGATCCAGCGTGCGCGCATCAGTTCTTCACCGCCCCGGCCAGCATGCCGCCCGTGATCCGGCGTTGGACGATCGCGAAGACCACCAGCGAGGGCAACGTGGCGAGGAAGGCGGCCGCGGCCAGCGGGCCGAGGTCGGCGACACCCTCCGCGCCGATGAAGTGGGTGAGGATCACCGGCAGGGTCTGTTTCTCCGGGGTCTTCAGCAGGACCAGCGCGA
Organism: Streptomyces sp. P17; assembly: GCF_032436805.1. NCBI lineage: Bacteria > Bacillati > Actinomycetota > Actinomycetes > Kitasatosporales > Streptomycetaceae > Streptomyces > Streptomyces sp. P17. The sequence continues at coordinate 19,126 of NZ_JAVRBF010000004.1, forward strand.
AGAAGAACTCGTTCCACGCCGTGACGAAGGCGAACAGGCCGGTCGCCACGATGCCCGGCGCGAGCAGGGGCGCGGTCACCGAGACCAGCGTGCGCAGCCGCCCGGCCCCGTCGACGGCGGCCGCCTCCTCCAGCTCGGTCGGCACGGCCCGGACGTATCCGACGAGCATCCACAGCGCGAACGGCAGCGCCCACACGACGTACACCAGGATCAGGCCGAGGAGCGAGTCGATCAGCCGCAGGTTCTTCAGCACCAGGAACAGCGGGATGATCACCAGGACCAGCGGGAAGGCCTGGCTGACGACGACCCAGCCGGTCGCGGCGCGCGCGAGGCGGGTGCGGTGCCGGGCCATGACGTACGCCATGGGAGTCGCGATGACGACGGCGATCAGCGCGCGGAGAGGGCGGCGATCAGGGAGTTCGACGCGGCTTCCAGGAGCGGCTGTTCGTCGAAGGCCTGACGGAAGTTGTCCAGGGTCGGGTTCTCGGGGATCCAGGTGGGGTGGAGGCTGCCGAGTTCGCGGGGCGGTTTGAAGGCGGTGGAGATCAGCCAGAGGAAGGGGAAGGCGAGGAAGACGAGATAGGCGAGCAGGGCGGCGTACTGGCCGACGCGGGCGGTGGTGCGGGTCCTCATGACTCGTCGCCTCCCCTCAGCCGGCCGACGAGGAAGAGGGCGAGCAGGACCGAGATCAGGGCGACCATCACACATCCCATCGCCGCGGCGTAGCCGAACTGCCCGTAGCGGAAGGCCTCTTCGTAGGCGAAGAGCATCGGCAGCCGGGTTCGGCCGCCGGGGCCGCCGCTGGTCAGGACGTAGACCAGGGCGAACGAGTTGAAGTTCCAGATCAGGTTGAGCGCCGTGATCGCGAGGGCGACCGGTCTGAGCGCGGGCCAGGTGACGGTCCAGAAGCGGCGCCAGGCTCCGGCGCCGTCCATGGCGGCGGCCTCGTGGAGTTCGCGCGGGGTGTTCTGGAGGCCGGCGAGCAGGGCGACGGTCGTGGTCGGCATGCCGGCCCAGACGCCGACCACGATCACGGCGGGCAGGGCGGTGGCGAGCCCGGCGAGCCAGTCACGGCCGTCGCCGAGGCCCAGATCCCGGAGCGTCTCATTGAGGACGCCGGCGTCCGGGTTGTAGACCAGCCGCCACATCACCCCGACCACGATCTCCGGCATGGCCCACGGGACGATCGCGAGGGCGCGGGCCGGCCAGCGCAGCTTGAGGTCCTGGTTGAGCAGCAGGGCGAGCCCGAGCGCGAGCAGGAACTGTGGCACGGTGACTCCGACGGCCCAGACCAGGCCGATGCGGAACGACTCCCAGAACAGGGTGTCCTGCAGCAGATCCCGGAAGTTGAGAGCGCCGATCCACTGGGTGGGCTCGGTGCGCCCCGACTGCGAGTCGGTGAAGGCCAGCAGGATCCCGTAGAGCAGCGGACCGACGCTGAGCAGCAGGATCGGGATCAGTGCGGGCAGCACCAGGAACCAGGCGCCGCGGTCGAGCGGCACCTTGCGCGCCGACCGCCTCGTCGCGGTCACCGGGGTCACGTGATCGGCTCCTCGTGGGGCTCGTGACGATCTCGGACTGGGCCTGGTCATGGTCGTGACAGGCCTGTGCGCCGTCAAGACACCGCGCACACGTTCCGACCTGTGCGAATGCGAGACTGGCCGACGGATGACCACGCACCGAGGGCGACATGGAGGCGGACGATGGACGAGACGCGGGCCCGGGAGGTACTGGCCGCGGCGGGGGTGCTGCCCGGTCCGGCGCGGGACGCGGCTCTCCTCGCCCTGGGCGAGAACGCCGTCTTCGCCGCCGGTGACCTGGTCGTCAAGGTGGGCCGCGACGCGGAACTCCTGGACCGGGCCCGGCGCGAACTGGACATCGCGCTGTGGCTGGCGAAGACGGGCGTACCGGCGGTCCGGGCGGCCGAGCCCGAGCCGCTGCTGGTCGAGGGACACCCGGTGACGGTGTGGCACCGCCTGCCCGATCCGGTACGCCCCGCGGAACCCCGAGATTTGGCCGGACTCCTACGGGTCGTACACGCCCTGCCCACGCCGCCCTTCCCCTTGCCGCCGCGCGACCTGCTCGGCGGAGTGGAACGCTGGCTGCGGCTCGCGGGCGACGCGATCGATCCGGCGGACGCGGCGTATCTGCGCGAGCGGCGGGACGGTTTCGCGGAGGCGGCGGGCTTTTTGACGCCGCGATGGCCGGTGGGCCCGATCCATGGCGACGCCCTGCCCCGGAATGTGCACGTCGGTCCCGAGGGGCCTGTCCTGGTCGATCTGGAGACCTTCTCCTCCGACTTCCGCGAGCACGACTTGGTCGTCATGGCCCTCTCCCGCGACCGGTACGGGTTGCCTGCGGCGGCCTATGAGTCGTTCGTCTCCGTGTACGGCTGGGATGTGCGGGAGTGGGAGGGCTGCTCGGTGCTGCGGGGGGCTCGGGAGACGGCCAGTTGTGCGTGGGTGGCTCAGCATGCGCCGAGCAATCCGCAGGCGTTGGAGGAGTTCCGGCGGCGGGTGGCTTCGCTGCGGGAGGGGGATCCGACGGTGCGGTGGTATTCGTTCTGAGCCTAGGGGGTGTTTTGAAAGTCCTGTGCGGTGCCCGCGGTGTTCGGTGCGTGCCCTCGGCGTGCCGGACGAAGGCCCTCGTACTGGACGTACTTGGGTCTTTGGCCGGTGCGGCGAGGGTGCGTGCCGGGCGCCGTGGGTGCTGTGCGGGACTTTCAAAACACCCCCTAGGGGGCTTGGATCGACCTTGCCGCTCTGCGCAGTTCCTTCAGTACCGTGCGGACCGCCTTTCTTGCCGTTCGCTCCGGGCGGTAGAGGGCGTCGATGGTGCGTCTCGCCTGGACTCCGCTGAGGGGTCTCAGGGTCAGGGCCGGGTGGGGGCGCATGGTCCAGCGGGGCATCAGGGCGATGCCTCCTCCCGCGGCCACCGCCTCCGCCACCACAGCGAACTCGTTGATGCGGTGGGCGAGATGGAGCCGGCGGCCGGCCGCCGCGGCGATCGCGTCGATCGTCGCCATCACCGGGAAGCCGTCGTGGACGGTGATCCAGGGTTCGTCGGCCACGTCGCGCGGCGTGACGCGGCGCTTGACGGCCAGGCGGTGGTCCGCGGGCATGGCCACGTCCAGCGGTTCGCGCAGCAGCGTGGTCACCGAGACCGAGTCCGGCCAGGGCCGGGCATGGTCCAGGCGGTGGGCGAGGACGATGTCGTACTCCCTGGTCAGGCGGGGGAAGTCCTCCTGCGGTACGTCCTCGTCGGCGAGCCTCGGCACCGGCTTGCCCGGACCGGCGAGGGCGCGCAGCAGGAGCGGGAAGAACGAGCCGCCCGCGCTGTGGAACGCCGCCACCGACACCTCCCCGTCCGGCCGCCCCACGAACTCCTCGACACTGCCCCGGGCCCGCGCCAGCGCCGTCTCCACCTCCACGGCCGCGCCCGCCAGCGCCTGTCCGGCGTCGGTCAGCACCAGCCGCCTGCCCTGCCGCTCGGTGAGCGGTACCGGGATCGCCCGCTGGAGCAGCCGGAGCTGCTGGGAGATCGCCGACGGCGTCACCAGCAGCGCGTCGGCGACGGCCGTGACACTTCCCAGTTCACCGAGCTCACGCAGGATCCGCAGCTGCCGTTCGTCCATCCCCTCAGTGTAGGAACTCGATGTAGGAGCACTAAAAGATCCTTTTAGAAACTGGCACTGGGCTTCAGAGACGGTCCGGTGCACCGTAGGCACGTGTCCGACGTCCGCCGTACCGATGCGGTACTCCTCCTTGTCGCGATCGTCTGGGGATCGAGCTATCTCTCCGCCCAGACGGCCACCGCCGCCCTGCCCGTCCTGCTGGTGCTCTTCGCCCGCTATGCCCTGTCCGCGCTCGCCTGTCTCGGCCTCGTCCTGTCCCGACGGGGCTCTCGCCGGTGGACCCGGGACGAGCTGCGCGCCGGGGTGCCGCTGGGCCTGACGCAGGCGGCGGTGCTCGTCGTGGAGACGTACGGCGTCGCCCACACCACCGCCGCCAACGCCGGGCTCATCATCAGCCTGACCATCGTGCTCACCCCCCTCCTCGACCGCGCGGGGCGCTCCGGCGGACTGCCGCCCGCCTTCTACGCCGCCACCGGCGTGTGTGTCCTCGCCGTGGCCCTGCTGATGTCCGGCAACGGCTTCCACGCACCCCGTCCCGGCGACCTGCTGATGCTCGGCGCGGCGCTGGTGCGGGCCGGACATGTCGTCCTGGTCGCACGGCTCACCGTCGGCCGGGCGATCCGCCCGCTCCAGCTGACGACGGTGCAGACCCTCGTCGGCACGGCCCTGTTCCTGCCCGCCCTCGCCGGGTCCGGGCTGCCGACTTTGGCCCGCGCCGACTCGGAGACCTGGACCCAGCTGGTGTATCTGGCCCTGTTCTGCAGCGTGTTCGCCTTTCTGGCGCAGACGTGGGCCGTGCAGCGCACCTCCGCGAGCCGGGCCAGCCTGCTCCTGGGCACCGAGCCGCTGTGGGCGGTGGCGGCGGGCATCGCCCTCGGCGGCGAGCATCTCGCCGTGCTCACCGCAGTGGGCGCCGCCCTGATGGTCACCGGCACGTACTGGGGTCAGGCGGTGGAGCGCACCCACCGCACGGCTCCCGCCGGCCACACACCGGATCACCACCCCGCAAAGGAACCCGCAAAGGAACCCGTATGCCGGACCACGACACTCACCAGCGGCTGATCTCCCTTCTCGACGCTTCCTCCGTCTCCTATCAACTCCTCGACCACGAACCCGGGGGCGCCACCGAAGCCGTCTGCGCGCTGCGCGGTCACCCCGCCTCCGAGGCCGCGAAGTGCATCGTGCTCCGGGTCAAGGTCGACCGCCGCACCACCCGGCATGTCCTCGCGGTCGTCCCCGGCGACCGCCGGGTGGACCTGGATGCGGTCCGGGAGCTGTACGCGGCGCGTTACGTCGGCTTCAGCGACGCGGAGACCGCCGAGCGCCTGGCCCGCTCGGTCCCCGGGACGGTCCTCCCCTTCAGCTTCGACCCCGAGCTCGAAGTCGTCGCCGATCCCGAGGTGGTGGCCCAGCCGAAGCTGTACTTCAACGCGGCGCGGCTGGACCGGTCGCTGCTGATGTCGGGCGCCGACTACGCCCTGCTGGCGAACCCGCGCGTGGAACGCATCGCCGGCCCACCCGCCCAGGAGACCGCTGAGAATCTTGAAAACCCGCCCGACTTGCACCGGATTACCCCGATCGACTTTTGCGGGCGAACCTGGGCGATCGGGGCGGCCCAAGCAAGATCTTCAGGACACTTCTAGGCCCGGAACGGAACGTTCAGACCGTCTCGTCCGCCGGCTCCCGCAGCGGCCATATGCCGTCCACCACCGCCGCCGGATCGCCCTTGCGGCGCAGGAAGTCCTGGAAGTCCGCCGCCCATTCGGCGTACCACTGGATCTGGCGGAGGTGCAGTTCCGCCGGGCCGAGGGACGCGATCTTGGGGTGGCGGTCGGCTATCGCGCAGGCGAGCCGGGCCGCGGCGAGGGCGTCGGCCGAGGCGTCATGGGCGGAGTCGAGCGGGACGCCGTACTCCGCGCAGACTGCCTCCAGGTTGCGCTTGCCGCGGCGGTAGCGGTCGACCCAGCGGTCGATGGTGTACGGGTCGACGACGGGGGCGGGGTCCACACCGCCCAGTCGGTCGCGCAGCGACGGCAGTCCGTACCGCCGCAGTTCGGCGGAGAGCAGGCTCAGGTCGAACGCGGCGTTGTAGGCGACGACCGGGACGCCCGTCTTCCAGTAGCCCGCCAGGACGTCCGCGATGGCGTCCGCCACCTGGTCGGCGGGGCGGCCCTCGGTGGCCGCGCGTTCGTTGCTGATCCCGTGCACCGCCACCGCGTCCGCCGGGATCTCCACGCCCGGGTCCGCCAGCCACTCCCGGCGTCCCAGCGCCTGTCCGCCCCCGACCTCGATCACGGCCCCTGTGACGATGCGCGCCTCGGACGGATCCGTCCCGGTCGTCTCCAGGTCGAATCCGATCAGCAGCTCACGGTGCCAGCCCATGGGCGGTCCCCCTTCTTGGTGGTGCTTTCCCCCAGTGGTCTCCACCTTCCCATGAGCCACTGACAATCAGAGGAGCGCATTCCGCTTAGCCGGTCGGGCACTTCGGACAGACGGCCCGAAATGCCCGCACGACTCAGGACACCGGCCGCGAATCCGCCCATGCCACCTCGAACTCCTCGCGGTATGTCGGAAAGAGCCCGCTGTCATCCACATCGCCCGACTTGACCACCCGGTTCCCGCCGCGCAGCACCAGCACCGGCGCCTCCATGCCGCGCGTCCGGCGCAGATAGGACTGCAGGACCGCGATGCCGTCCGAGCCGTCGCCGTCGACCAGGTAGGCCGTGAAGCGCGGCGTCTCGTCGTAGACCTGGATCTCGAAGGCGCCGGGGTCGCGCAGCCGGGAGCGGACCCGGCGCATGTGCAGGATGTTCATCTCGACCGAGCGGCTCAACTCACCGCGCTTGATGCCCAGTTCCCGCTCCCGCCGCTTCACCGCGCTGGAGGCCGGGTTCAGGAACAGCAGCCGCACCCGGCAGCCCGACTCGGCGAGACGCACCAGCCGCCGGCCGGAGAAGTTCTGCACGAGCAGATTGAGACCGATACCGATGGCGTCGAGGCGGCGGGCCCCGCCGAAGATGTCCTCGGCCGGAAACTGCCGCAGCAGCCGCACCCGATCGGGGTGCACGGCCACGACATCGCCGTACCGGTCGCCGACCAGATCCTCGACCGCGTCGACGGGCAGCCGGCGCGCGGACGGTACGTCGCCGCCCGCGCCGAGGATCTCCAGCAGCCGCGCCGAGGCCCGTTCGGCCTGACCGAGCACCGCCTCGGACAGCGCACGGTTGCGGGAGACGACGTTCCGGGTCACCTCCAGCTCGTCCAGGGCGAGTTCGACGTCCCGGCGCTCGTCGATATAGGGCTCGAAGCACGGCCAGTGCTGCACCATCAGCTCGCGCAGCTGCGGCAGCGTCAGAAAGCTGAGGACGTTGTCGTCGGCCGGGTCGAGCAAGTAGCCCTTGCGGCGGCTGACTTCGCGTACCGCGACCGCGCGCTGCACCCACTCCTGTCCGGCGGGTCCGGCCGCGGCCACCACCCACTCGTCGCCGTGGACGGGTTCGTAGACGGGACGCAGAACAGCGGCCACGACCGCGCGCAGCCGTTGTTCGACGAGGTTCAGCCAGATGTAGGCCCGGCCGGCCCGCTGAGCGCGGGTCCGTACCTCGTGCCAGGCGTCGGCGTCCCAGTCCAGTTCCGGTCCGATGGCACCGGCGTCCATGGGGCGCGCCAAGGACACCGTGCCGGGCGGGACGTCTGTGGAGTTCCCCTCGTGACCCTCGTCACCAGGGGGCAGCTCCAGCCCTCCCGAGCCCACCCGCGCACCGCCTTCCGCTCCCCCGAGCACTCCCCGTGTCAACGATCAAGGAAGGGTACTCCGGGACCGGTCGGCGGTGCAGCCGGATGGACAGGTCGTTTCTCAACTGCCCCAGCCGGGCATCCCGTTCGTCCCGGCGAGCTCGGCCGGAGTGAGCGGATTCATAGCGGTGACGTCACGCGGGACGATCGACAGACCCTGCCGGTGGACCGGCATCGGCTGCTGGTCCTCGTCCCTGGCTATGTGGTGGAAGCCCACGTTCACCCAGATCACCGGGTTCTTCAGGGTTTCCCCTTCGACCCACTTGTCGACCGAGTCGGGGTGCTGCCCGGTACCGCAGTCGAGCGGATTGCCGCTCGCGTACTGCTCGCACTTCTTGTACTGCGTGAAGTACATGTCGTGCTTGGTGAATCCGCGGCCGGAGTACTTGGCGTTGGGGCCGGGCACGAGCTCGTAGGAGCGCGGGTGGCCGTCCTTGTTCTTGCCGGTCGCGCTGACCACGCGCCACGAGCGCATGTTCTTGGCGTCGCCCGCGAGTTCCTTGGTGACCTTGGTGCGGGTGGTCTTGTTGGTGGGCGCGCGGTCACCCGGGGCCCTGCGGGCTGACCTTCGCGTCGTACTGCTCGATACGGCCCTTGGAGGAGCCGTCCAGACCGAAGTTGAGCCGCCAGAACACGTTGTGGCTGTGGCTGAGGACCTTGGCGCTCGGGCCCTTGCCTATCGGCCAGCCCCGGCCGTCGGCCGCGTCGTAGTCCTGCGGGGCGAGGCTGCCGGTGGCACCGACGTTCATGTGGATGGTGCCGTCGTCCTGGAAGCGCCACTCGGTGATGTACTCGTACCAGCTGACCTTGTTGACGGCGTAGACGAGCAGGTCCCTGCCCTGTTTTTGGTACAGCTTCTCGGCGCCGTTCAGCGGCTGGTTGAGCATGCGGTACGCGTGCCCACGCGCGCGTGTCGTGGTGCACAGGCCCTTGACGTCACGGGTGTCGGTGGACTCGGGCGCCCGGACCTTGACGGTCCTGATGGTGCCGCCCGGGCACTCGCCCGCTGCCAGGTTCTGCAGACCGTCCCCGAAGAAGTAGGTCGTCAGATCCTCGTACTCCTCCGAGCCGTCGTCGTAGGGAACGTGGATCTGGGCGAGCTTGGAGCTGTTGAGCACCTTGATCGGCTTGGCCTCGCCGGGCGGCTGGTAGGTGATGTCCTTCAGGATCATCCCGGCCATGGGCTCCTGGCGCCAGCACATGCGCCAGGTCGTGCCGTTGGAGAGCTTCTGCTCGATACGGAAGGCCGCGCTGCAGTCGGGGGCGGCGGCCTGGGCCGCCTCGGGCTGGGCGGCGGCCGGTCCAGCGCCCGCGGCCGCGCCCGCCGTCAGTCCGGCCACGGCGAAGGCGGCCAGGGCCGTCCGTGTGCGGGCACGGCGCACTCTGTCGACGCGCATGAAGACATGACTCCCTTGCACAAGGAGTGAGGTAGGAAAGGTGAACCGATCAGCGGTCGAGCTCGGCGACCGCGCGGGCGCTCAGGTCGATCACCAGATGCCGCATGTCGATCCACGGCCCGTTGAGGGCGTTCGGGAACAGCCGCGCACAGCGGTGCTCGCCGCACTTGTCGAGTGCGGCCGGCTGGGCGCCCGGAGCGCCCCGGATGACCATGGAGTCGAGCTCCAGCTGGTCCGGGGAGGTGAGCTCCTTGCCGATGCCGTCCTTGTAGTCGGCCTTCAGACCCGCGCTGAGCGGGCTGGCCAGAAGGATCTTCGCGGCCTCGGTGTTCTCGGTGCGGGTGAGCGGCGGCTGAACGTCGCGCCGGGTGCCGGTCTGCTCGACCTTGCCGGTGTCGAGGTTCACGGTCTTGGTGACGAGCGTGTCGTCCTTGTAGTCATAGACCATCACGTCGGCACGCCGGGGCGCGTTCCGGTCGTCGAGCTCGTCGGCCTCGGGCTCGGCCAGGTCGATGACGAGTCGCTGCGGGCCGCGGTCCCCGTCGACATCCTCGCTGGATCTGAACAGCTGCCGGTTGAGGGCGATCCGCTCGACCCGGGCCAGCTCGTCGTCGGTGAGCGGGTCGCGCCCGGTGCCCTTGTCGCCCTCGGCCGGGGCCTGCTGGACGACGCCGGGCTCGACGGCCTGGTCCTGGCCCCGGCCCTGCGCCTGTCCGTCGGCGGCCTGCTGGGCGCCCGCGTTCGTGCCTCCCGTTTCGTCGGCCCCCGCCGTGCCCGGCAGGGTGACCGCGACCATCGCCGCGGTCCCGGCCAGCGCTATGGCCACACCCGCCACCCCTTGCCCAGATGGCGGCGCACTGCCTCGCGCACGTCTTTCCCCCTACTCCCCCTGGGTCCCCGGGAGTATTCGATTGCCCCACTGGTTCGGCATACCGGGTATGCCTGGTCGATCGGTAAGAGGGTCGTAAGTCATAGGTGGTTCCATCACTTTCGGGGAGACTCGAAGCCAAGGCGCCCCCGACGGCGCGGTCCACCTGAAAGAGTCGTGTGCATGCAGGTCTGGCCTGGAGAGGCGTATCCACTCGGTGCCACCTACGACGGCGCCGGCACGAATTTCGCGGTCTTCACGGAGTCCGCGAACCGAGTAGAGCTGTGTCTGCTGCACGACGACGGCTCGGAGACGGCGGTGGAACTACGGGAGAGCGACGCGTTCGTGCGGCACGCGTACGTGCCGGGCGTCATGCCGGGACAGCGGTACGGATTCCGGGTGCACGGGCCGTACGCCCCCGAGCGGGGGCTGCGCTGCAACTCCGCCAAGCTGCTCCTCGATCCGTACGCGAAGGCGGTCAGCGGCTCCATCCGCTGGGGCGAGGAGGTGTACGGCTACCACTTCGACGCGCCCGACGAGCGCAACGACCTGGACTCGGCGCCGCACACCATGTCGTCGGTCGTGGTGAACCCGTACTTCGACTGGGGCGACGACCGGCGCCCGCGCACCGAGTACCACCACACGGTGATCTACGAGGCCCATGTCAAGGGCCTCAGCATGCGGCACCCCGGACTGCCCGAGGAACTGCGTGGCACCTACGCGGCGCTCGCACACCCGGCGCTCATCGAGCACCTGACCGAACTGGGCGTGACGGCGCTGGAGCTGATGCCCGTACACCAGTTCGTGAACGACCACCGTCTGGTGGACATGGGCCTGAACAACTACTGGGGCTACAACACGATCGGCTTCTTCGCCCCGCACAACGCGTACGCGTCCTGGGGTGACCGCGGCCAGCAGGTCCTGGAGTTCAAGTCGGCGGTGAAGGCGCTGCACGAGGCCGGGATCGAGGTGATCCTGGACGTCGTCTACAACCACACCGCCGAGGGGAACCACCTGGGCCCGACGCTGTCCTTCCGGGGCCTGGACAACCTCTCCTACTACCGGCTCACCGACGACCGCCGCTACTACATGGACACCACGGGCACCGGCAACTCCCTGCTCATGCGGTCCCCGCACGTCCTTCAGCTGATCATGGACTCGCTGCGGTACTGGGTCACCGAGATGCATGTCGACGGCTTCCGGTTCGACCTCGCGGCGACCCTGGCCCGGCAGTTCCACGAGGTGGACCGGCTGTCGTCGTTCTTCGACCTGGTGCAGCAGGACCCGGTGGTCTCCCAGGTGAAGCTGATCGCCGAGCCCTGGGACGTGGGCGAGGGCGGCTACCAGGTGGGCAACTTCCCGCCGCTGTGGACGGAGTGGAACGGCAAGTACCGCGACACCGTGCGGGACATGTGGCGCGGCGAGCCGCGCACGCTCGCGGAGTTCGCCTCCCGGCTGACCGGCTCCTCCGATCTGTACCAGGACGACGGGCGGCGCCCGCTGGCCTCCATCAACTTCGTCACCTGCCACGACGGCTTCACCCTGCACGACCTGGTCTCGTACAACCACAAGCACAACCAGGCCAACGGCGAGGACAACCGCGACGGCGAGAGCCACAACCGGTCCTGGAACTGCGGCGCGGAGGGCGAGACCGACGACCCGGCCGTGCTGGAGCTGCGGGCCCGCCAGATCCGTAACTTCATCGCGACGCTGATGCTCTCCCAGGGCGTGCCGATGATCAGCCACGGCGACGAGTTCGCGCGCACCCAGAAGGGCAACAACAACGCCTACTGCCAGGACAGCGAGCTGGCCTGGCTGCAGTGGCCGGATCCCGAGGAGGAGGGCGGCAGCGAGCTGCTGGACTTCACGCGCGCGATGGTGTGGCTGCGCCGGGACCATCCGGTCCTCCGCAGGCGCCGCTTCTTCCACGGGCGGCCGGTGGAGGGCACGCACGACGACCTGTCGGACATCGCCTGGTTCACTCCGCAGGGCAAGGAGATGACCCAGCGGGACTGGAACTCGGCGCAGGCGTCCGCGCTGACGGTGTTCCTCAACGGCAACGCGATCTCCGAGCCCGGCTCGCGCGGGGAGCGCATCACCGACGACTCGTTCCTGCTGATGTTCAACGCCGCGCCGAAGACCCTCGACTTCGTCGTGCCGGTCAACCACGGCCGTCAGTGGCAGGTGGTCGTGGACACCGCGCGCGTGGACGGCGTTCCGCCGGGCACGGGCCCCAAGGTGCAGGCCGGGGACCGGGTGACGCTGGTGGACCGCAGCCTGGTCGTGCTCCAGCGGCCCGTCTAGGGGCGGGTGTTCACGGGCACGCGCGCGTGGCCTTTCGAGGCGTACGACCCCCCGCGCGCGGTCAGCGCGAGGGCGCAGGCAAGGGCGGCGGCCAGGCTCGCCGCCCCGAAGGCCGCGGCGGGGCCGTACGTCTCGGCGAGCCGCCCTGTGACGGCGACCGCCAGGGCCTGGCCGCCGACCAGGGCGCTGGTCGCCATGGCCATCGCCTCGGCCAGCCGTCCCGGCGGCACCACCCGTTCGGTGAGTCCGAACACCGTGATCAGGTGCGGTGCGTAGGCGACGCCAAGGACGGTGACGGCCGCGTACAGCCCGGCGAGGCTGCCCGTCCACAGCAGGGGCAGCGAGAGCGCGAACGCCGACGCCGTGGCCGCCCGCCACCGCGCCGTGAGCCCCACACGCGCGGGTACGGCGGCAATGGCGAGCCCCGCGACGGCGCTCATGACGCCCATCGCGGCGTACACAAGGCCAGCCTGCTCCGGCCGCCCCAACCGCTCCGTGAGCGCGGTGATGCCGGCCTGGCAGGCGCCGAACATAGCCCCTTGGAGGGCGAGGGCGACGCGCAGGGAATGGACGGCACGGGGCATGCGAGCGGGGGCTTCTGGGCGGGATGCCCGCCTCTGGGCCGCCGGGCGGGGCGCGGGTGCATGGGCCGCCGCGCGGGGCACGGGTGCATGGGCCGCCGCGCGGGGCACGGGTGCGTGGCCCTCCGGGCGGGGCACGGGTGCGTGGCCCTCCGGGCGGGGCACGGGTGCGTGGCCCGCCGCGCGGGGCACGGGTGCATGGCCCTCCGCGAGAGGAACGGGTCCGTGGGCCTCCGCGCGGGCAGTGCGTCCGTGGGCTGTTGCGCGGCCCAGGAACCCCCTCAGTCCCTCGCCGCCCTCGCCGCCCTCGCCGCCCTCGCCGCCCGGGATAATTGCACGGCCACCGACCGTGGCGGCCACTGGACGGCCACCGTCCGCCGGGACCGCTGCCAGGCCCCCGCCCGTCGGCCGGGTGGCCACGGCTGTGGGGTGGAGGGCGAAGCCGCTGCCGCACAGGGCCACCAGGAGGGCGGCGGCGAGCAGGGCGTGTGCGGGGTGGGCCAGGACCGCGGCGAGGCCGACCAGGGCGGGGCCCAGCACGAAGGAGATCTCGTCCAGGGTGCTCTCGAAGGAGAGTGCCGCGCCGACCACCGGCTCGGGCGCCCTCTCCCGTCGGGCCAGGGCCACCAGCCGGGCCCGGGCCAGGGGGCCGATCAGCGGCACGCTCGCGCCCGCGCAAGCGCCGAGGAGCGCGAGCAAGGGCGTGCCGAGCCCGGCGAGCGCCCCGGCCACGAGCGCGGTGATCGCGAGGGCGTTGGCGAGGGAGAAGGCGAGTACGACCGTGCGCTGCCCGTGCCGGTCCGCGAGCCGGCCCACCAGCGGACCGCAGAACACCTGCCCGATGGCCAGCGCACCGCCGGTCAGTCCGGCGGCGGCGAGGGAGCCGCTCGTCCGGGCGACCAGCAGCACACTGCCGAACTGGATGGTGGCCGTCGGCAGCCGCCCCAGGAACGACACGCCCGGCAGCAGCGGCCCGGTCAGACCGATCACCTCGCGGTACGTGTCCCGTATGCCGCCGTGCCCGAGAGATCCCATCGCTCGAAGCTAGCCACGCGTGCGGGGGCACGTGGAGAGGACGATGACACGAAGGGCGGCAGGGCGGGTACGTACGTTTCCATGACACCTGAGCGACCTGACCCGGTGGCGCCCACGGCCACGTACCGGCTGCAGCTGCAGCCCGAGTTCCCGTTCGCTGCCGCGGCCGAGGCGGTGCCGTATCTGGCCTCGCTCGGCGTCTCGCATCTGCATCTCTCCCCCGTGCTGGAGGCGGTGCCCGGCTCGACGCACGGCTACGACGTCGTCGACCCCGCGCGTGTGCGTGCGGAACTGGGCGGCGAGGAAGGGCTGCGCGCGCTGGCACGCACCGCGCGGGACCACGGCCTCGGCCTGATCGTGGACATCGTGCCCAACCACATGGCCATGGCACCCCGTCACAACCGCGCCCTGTGGGAGGTGCTGCGCGAGGGCCCCAAGTCGCCGTACGCGCGCTGGTTCGACATCGACTGGGAGGCACAGGGCGGGCAGGTGCTGCTGCCGGTGCTCGGCGGTCCGCTCGGCCATGAGCTCGGCCGCCTGGAGATCGACGGCGGCGTCCTGCGCTACTACGACCAGACGTTCCCGCTGCGCGAGGGCACCGAGGAACTGCCGCTGCCCCAGCTCCTGGACGCCCAGTGGTACCGCCTCGCGTGGTGGCGGCTGGCCCGGACCGAGCTGAACTACCGCCGGTTCTTCAGCATCTCGGAACTGATCGGGGTGCGGGTGGAGGACCCGGAGGTGTTCGAGGCCACCCACGACAAGATCCTCGCGCTGCTGCACGAGGGAGTGATCGACGGGCTGCGCGTCGACCATCCCGACGGCCTCGCCGACCCCGACGCGTATCTGCGGCGGCTGCACGAGGCGACCGGGGGCCGCTGGACGGTCGTGGAGAAGATCCTGTCGGACGGCGAGCAGCTGCCCGCCGCCTGGCCCGTCGCCGGCACCACCGGCTACGACGCGCTGCGGCACATCGACGGCCTCTTCACGGACCCGGCGGGATGCGGGGAACTCCTCGGCCAGTACCGGCGGCTCGCGGCCCCGCAGACGGACCGGGGCGGCCAGTGGGAGGCGACGGTGCGGCGGGCCGCGTACAAGGTGCTCACGCACGAGCTGGCCGCGGAGACCGAGCGGCTGACCCGGGTGGCCGACCGGGTGTGCGCCACCTCGCCGGAGACCGCGCTGCGCGACCGCGCGCCCTGGGCGCTGCGCACCGCGCTCCAGGAGCTGCTGGTCCGTCTTGAGGTCTACCGGCCCTACACCTCCGGCGACCCGGCCGCCGTGGTCACCGAGGAGGCGGCGGCCGAGGCGCGGCACGCCTTCGTCGTCCCCGAGGAGGCCGGCGCGGTCGACGTCGTACGCGATCTGGTGCTCGGGCGGGCCGGGGACGGTCCCGACCACACCGAGTTCCGTACCCGCTTCGCGCAGACGGCGTCGGCGCTGCGGGCCAAGTCAGTGGAGGACACGGCGTTCTACCGCTATGTGCCGCTGCTGTCGGCGACCGAGGTGGGCGGGAACCCGGGCAGTCCCGCGATGTCACCGGAGGACTTCCACGCGTACTGCGCGCGCGTGCAGCGCGACTGGCCGGCGACGGGGACGGTCGTGTCGACGCACGACACCAAGCGCAGCGCCGATGTACGGGCCGCGCTGGCGGTGCTCACCGAGTGCCCGGAGCGCTGGGCGGATGTCCTGGCCGAGGTGACCCGAACCGGCGAGGGGGTGCCGGACGCGCAACTGGCGTGGGCCGCCTGGCAGACGGTGTTCGGGCTCGGTCCCGCGGACCCGGAGCGGGTGCGGGGGGCCCTGCTGAAGCATGTACGCGAGGCCGGGCTGTTCACGAGCTGGACGGAGCAGGAACCGCCGTACGAGGAGGCGGTGGCGGCCTTCGTCGAGGCGGGGCCCTGCGGCCCCCCTGGCGCCCACGTGGCCGACCTGCGTAGCCGGCTGGAACCGCACATCCGGGCCAACGTGCTGGGCATCGCGCTGGTCCATCTGACGATGCCGGGGGTGCCGGACGTGTACCAGGGCACGGAGGGCGAGTACCGGGCCTTGGTGGACCCGGACAACCGGCGGCCCGTGCGCTTCCCGCCCCTGGACGCCGACGAGAAGAACACGCTGACCGCGGCGGCGCTGCGGCTGCGCGCACGCCGGCCGGCCGCCTTCGGTGAGGCGGCGACGTACACGCCGCTGATCGCGGAGGGCCCGGCGGCGGCGCACTGTGTGGCGTTCGCCCGCTCGCAGGAGGTGGTCACCGCGGTGACCCGGCTGTCGCTGCGGCTGGCGGAGGCGGGCGGCTGGCGGGAGACGCGGCTGGAGCTGCCCCCGGGCCGGTGGGCCGACGTCCTGGCGCCGGAGCGGGAGTTCACGGGGCACGCGCGCGTGGAGGAGCTCTTCGAGCGGCTACCGGTGGTGCTGCTGGAGCGGGTCTGAGGGCGCGCCCACGCCCGCCGTGCGCCGCGGGGCGGGCCCTGCGACCGGCTCGTGCCCGCGTGTGCTCCCGGTGCTCGCGCCCGGCGACCGGCGCGTGGTGACGAGGGCCCCCGCTCCGGTCCGCACCGGGGCTCGCGCACCCCGTTCCCCTCCCACGACTCCCGCTGGCACCAACAGCTCTGCCTGCTGGCGGTGAATGCCTCTGGGCGCCCCCTGGAGCCTCCCCCCGTGTGACCTTGACAGTGCACTGCGGCCGTGGGGTACTGCGGATTGCGAAGCCGGGCGGATGTGACGGGGGTGAGTCTCCTGCCGGAGCTGCGCTACCCCACGGTGACCGAAGTCGTCTCGGCGGCCCGGGCGTTGGCGGCACAACGACCGGGTCTGTGCACCCTGCGGCAGGTGGGTGTCTCGCGAGCCGGCCGTCCCCTCCATCTGCTGTCGGTGGGCCGTGCGAGGCCCGCCGTGCTGGTTGTGGCGGGCGCCCACGCCAACGAACCGACCGGCGGCCCCACACTTCTCGCGCTCGCCGAACGCGTCCTGCGCGAACGGGCGTTGCGGGCCGACACCTCCTGGCACTTCCTGCTGTGCGCCGACCCGGACGGGGCCAGCCTGCACGTCACCCCGGCGCCCCGCAGCCTGTTCGACTACCACCTGGGCTTCTTCCGGCCGGCGGGTCCCGAGCAGCCGGAGTGGTCGCCCGCCGTGCTGCCGCCCGACCGGCTGCCGCCGGAGACCCGCGCCCTGACCGGGGTCATCGACGAACTGCGCCCCTACCTCCAGGCGACCCTGCACGGCACCGATCTGGGCGGCAGCTGGGTGCAGTTGACGAAGGACCTGCCCGGGCTCGCCGAGCCGTTCGCCAAGTCGGCGGCGGAGCTGAACATCCCGGTGGAGACGGGTGCCTCGGACGCCGCGGGCTGGCCCGCGTCCGGGCCCGGCGTGCATGTGATGCCGGCGCCGGGGGCGGGAGCGGCGTACCCGAGCATGCCCGACGACGCCCGGCACAGCACCTGGCACCACGTCCACCGGTACGGCGGTCTGACGGCGGTCGTGGAGGTGCCGATGTGGGCGAGTGACCTGGTCGACGACCCCGTACCGCATCCGGCGCCGGCGGCGGCGATGCGGCGGCTCGCGGGCCGGCTGATACGGGACGCGCTGGAGGTGGAGCGGGTGCTCACCGAGGTGCTGCCCCGTCTGGACGGCGTCGACGGGCCCCTGCTGCGGGCCTCGCGGTGGGCGCTGGAGCTGGTGCCGGGGCTGGCGGCGGACTGGACGCACACGGTCCCGGCGGACAACACGCGCGCGTATATCGGCAGTGTGGACGCCTTCGGGCGCCGGCTGCCGCTGCGGTCGGCCGCCATGCTGCTGCGGGTGCTGCAGGAGGCCGAGGACCGTGCGGCGCCGGCCCTGGAACGGCTCGTGGCGTCCTGGAGCAGTTCCTTCGAGCGACGGTTCCGGGCCCGCTGGGTGCCCTTGGAGCACCAGATCGAGCACCAGTCCCGCACGGTCGTCGCGGCGGCCCTGCACGCGCGTGACCGGGCGGCGTGAACCGCCACGCGCGCGTGCAGCGCTCGCAGCCTGTCAGTCGTCCAGGGCGAACACCGCCCCCGTCCGCGCCTCCATCTCGCAGGCGTTGCCGAAGGTCCCCCGGTACTCGATCGGGCGGCCGTTCCACTGGCCGCTCGCCTTGGCGGACACGGGGGCGTAGATCATCGGGCAGACCGTGTCCTTCGGCGTCATGCGGTCGATGTCGCCGTCGACGGCGGCCAGTTCGGCGCAGGCCTCGGCAGCGCTCGTGTGGCCTTGTGGCGGGTTGCACATCAGCAGCGTGCCGCGGGTGTCGCTGGACTGGGCGTTCCCCGTGGTGAGCGTGAGGTAGAGCCAGTTGCCCGGGAGGGTCTCCCGCTCGGCGGCCTGCGCCGGAACCGTCGCGAGGACGAGGAGCGAGGCGGCCGCAAGCAGGGCGCCCCGGACACCGGCCCGTCCCGCCTTCACTGTGGTGGAGTGTGTCATTCCCGATGCATCGGCACCGCGGCCTCGGAACCCCACCCCGGCTCACCCGAACGGGAACGCGCGCGTGTGTGCCGCGAGGCCAGGTCGAACGCGGCGAGCACCACTCGGGACTGGTATTCGACCTGGCGTGCGACCGGTATCCACCGTGCCCCGCAGCCGTCGCGGTAGTCGGCGCACCACAGGTCGATGAGCCGGTCCAGCTCCGGCAGCACACCGGCCGGGTCGTGGCCCGCGCCGGTCACCAGCCGGTGCAGCAGCCCCGCGGTGCGCAGCGCCAGCCGCCGCCCGGCGATGCGCAGGGTGGCCAGGTGGGCTGTGCTGAGCAGGGGCAGCGGCTGGGCGTCGGCCGTGACCATGTCGGGGTCCCACGCGTCGGCGAGGCCGGGACAGACCAGTAAATAGTCGTCGACCGGGGCGAGGAGCTGCGCGGTGTCGCGGGTGGCGGGCAGATGGTGGCGGAGGCGGGCGAGAAGCCGTGCCAGGAGCCGGGAGTCGTGCCGCAGGGCCCGGCTGATCGTGCGCAGGACAGTGGCCGCGTCGGCAGGGGTGGTGTCGTCCTCCACAGCGGCCACGCCCCACATGGGTGCCTCCACCACCGCCGTCACCGTGCCGTAGCGGTAGGGGTGGAACCACGTCGACTCCACGGCGGCCTCGGTGATGGCCGCGGCGAGGTCGCCCCGGCGTGGCGGCGGGATCCGGTAGACGGCGGGACCGAGACGCGGCCAGTACAGGGTGTCGTACGGGCCGAGTTCGCGGGGGATGCCGAGGCGGGCCGCGGTGTGCGCGAGGCGGCGCGGGAAGCCGGGCAGGTCGTGGGTGAGCTCGACGAAGCCGCCGCCGACGTCGACGCCGTGCAGCGAGCACTGGAGGAAGGGCCGCAGTTCGTCCTGGAGGGCGAGCAGGGCGCGGGTCTCGGGCAGCGTGGCCTGCTCCGCGCCGTCGGGCAGCCATTCGGGCTGTTCCAGAAAGCCGGGGCGGAAGAAGTTCCGGAAGTAGCGGCCGAGGGTGTACGGGCCCTGCAGCCAGCCCTCGTTGCGGCGCAGGCCGTCGGGGTCGAGGCAGAGCAGGAGGTTCCAGGTGGCGTCGGCGTCCTCGTGGCGGCGGGGGTCGGCGAGGACGCGTTCGGCGAGCCGGAGGGCGGTGGCACCGCCCACGGGTTCATTGGCGTGCGGTCCCGCGACGACGAGGGCATGGCGGCTGCCGTGGCCGACGGACAGCAGCCACAGGGGACTGCCCGCGCGGGAGGTTCCGACACGGCGCAGCCGCGCGTCCGAGGGATGGCGGGTGACGAACGCGGCCGCCCGGGCGCCCAGTTCGTCGGCGCTCGGGTAGCGGAGGAGTGGCAGCAGGGCGCACCTCCGCGAGCCGGTGCCGTCGATTCACCTGATGTGCATGGGGTACGCACAGTCAGTCACGACTTCGACGGGTACGTCAACACCCGCGCATGCACAGGGATTTCCCCCACCGCACCCCGTAAAGCCAAGGCCAGAGCTAAGGTTCGGCTCAGTTCACGGCGAGCCGGAACGCCAGCTGCCCGAAGCCGACCTGATCGCCCTCGCGGACGACGGCCGCCCCGATGACCCGTCGGCCGTTCACCGTCGTGCCGTTGGTCGAGCCGAGGTCCCGCAGTACCCACATACCGCCGTGGCGGGTCAGTTCGGCGTGCACGCGCGAGACCGTCTCGTGGGTCAGACGCAGACCGTTGGCGGGGTCGCGGCCGATGCGCAGCGGGTGGCCGCCGCCGGGGTGGGGCAGCAGCAGTTTGGGCAGCCGCTCGGCCTGCCAGGCCCTGCGCAGCCGTACACCGAACCCGGAGACCGCCTCGACCGTGCCGAAGAGCAGCCGGGAGAACCGGTTCTCCTGGGGCAGGTCGGCGGTGAGGACGAGCAGTTCGTCGGCGCGGCGGGCGGCGAGGGCCAGCTCCATGCGCCGGATGAACGTGTCATGCGAGAGACGGCCCATGGCGACGCCGTCACGGAGCACCTTCAGCGCCTTGTCGCGCTCCGCGTCGGAGAGCCGCGCGGGGTACGTGTTGAATTCGAATGACGACGTCACGCTCGTGATTGTCGGACAGCCGGGCCGGAGTGTCCAGAAAACCGGAAAACACCCGCCACGCGTGCGTACCCCACGACACCCGCCGCAAAAGGGAAGATTCAAAAGCGGATTGATCTCGTTTGAAGCACCATGGACGGGCTACATCACGGTGAGCAGACGAAGGGGAACCGTCCGTGCAGTTCGAGGTGTGGGCACCGCAGGCCGGCCGTGTGACGCTCCATTACGGGGACGCCACGCGCGCGTTGGAGCGCGATCCGGAGCGAGAGGGCTGGTGGCAGGGGGAGGCGGACGCGGAGGACGGCACCCGGTACGGCTACGCGCTGGACGACGGGCCGGTGCTGCCCGACCCGCGCTCACGCCGCCAGCCGGACGGACCCGACGGGCGCAGCGCCGTCGTGGACCACGGGCGCTACACCTGGCGCGCCGAATGGGCCGGGCGTCCGCTGCCGGGCGCGGTCCTCTACGAGCTGCACGTGGGCACGTACACCCGCGAGGGCACCCTGGACGCGGCCGCCGAGCGGCTGGGGCATCTCGTCGAACTCGGCGTCACTCACATCGAGTTGATGCCGGTGTGCCCCTTCCCGGGCCGGCACGGCTGGGGGTACGAGGGGGTGTCGCTGTGGGCGGTGCACGAGCCCTACGGCGGCCCCGAGGCGCTGAAACGGTTTGTCGACCGGGCGCATGAACTCGGCCTCGGTGTGGTCCTCGACGTGGTGCACAACCACCTCGGCCCCTCGGGCAACTATCTGCCCGCCTTCGGGCCGTACTTCACCGAGACCCACCACACGCCCTGGGGCGCCGCCGTCAACCTGGACGCGCCCGGCTCCGACGATGTGCGCGACTACCTCGTGGGCAGCGCGCTGGCGTGGCTGCGCGACTACCGGATCGACGGGCTGCGCCTGGACGCGGTGCACGCGCTGCGGGACACGCGCGCGTGCCACTTCCTGGAGGAGCTGTCGACGGCGGTGGACTCGCTGGCGGCCGAGCTGGACCTGCCGCTGTTCCTGATCGCCGAGTCCGACCTGAACGACCCCCGGATCATCACCCCGCGCGAGGAGGGCGGGCTCGGGCTCCAGGCACAGTGGAACGACGATTTCCATCACGCCCTGCACGCCGCGCTGACGGGCGAGTCCCAGGGCTACTACGCCGACTTCGGGCGCTCCCCCTTCGCCGCCGTCGCCAAGACCCTTACCGGCGGGTACTTCCACGACGGCACGTACTCCAGCTTCCGGGGCCGGCGCCACGGGCGGGCGCTGGACCGCTCGCGGGTGGCCGGGCACCGGCTGCTGGGCTACAGCCAGACCCACGACCAGGTCGGCAACCGCGCCCAGGGCGACCGGCCGGCGGCCACCCTCTCCCCCGGCCTGCTGGCCTGCGCGGCCACGCTGACCCTGACCGCGCCCTTCACGCCCATGCTGTTCATGGGCGAGGAGTGGGCGGCGGCAACGCCCTGGCAGTTCTTCACCGACCACACCGACCCCGAACTCGCCGAGGCGGTACGGCGCGGCAGACGCCGGGAGTTCGCCGCGCACGGCTGGGCCGAGGAGGACGTACCCGATCCGCAGGATCCGGCGACCCGGGACCGCTCCTGTCTGGACTGGTCCGAGCCCGAGCGTGAACCCCACGCGCGGGTGCTGGCCTGGTACCGCCGGCTGATCGCCCTGCGGCACGAGCAGCCGGACCTCACCGACCCCGACCTCGCCGACACCAAGGTCGCCCACGACGAGCAGCAGCGCTGGCTCGCCTTCCGGCGCGGGGACGTACGCGTGGCCGTCAACCTCGCCAAGGAACCGGCCCGGATCCCGCTGGGGCCCCGTCACGCGCGCGTACTGGCCGCGTGGGAGCCCGTGGAGGGGCCGGGCGAGGACGGGGTGCTGCGCCTGCCCGGGGAGTCGTGTGTGGTGCTGCTCCAGGAGTGAGCCCTAGGGGGTGTTTTGAAAGTCCCGCACAGCACCCACGGCGCCCGGCACGCACCCTCGCCGCACCGGCCAAAGACCCAAGTACGTCCAGTACGAGGGCCTTCGTCCGGCACGCCGAGGGCACGCACCGAACACCGCGGGCACCGCACAGGACTTTCAAAACACCCCCTAGGACTCCTCGTCCCGCAGCTCGGTCACCCGCTCCAGCAGGATCGCCTCCCAGGCCAGCTCCAGTTGCCGCCGCAGGAGTGGCAGGGAGGCGCGGGGCGTGCCGTCGAGGGCGTCGGCCAGGTGGACGACGGTGTCGCAGCGGGCCAGCCACAGGCCGCGCAGACAGGGGCGGGCGCCATAGCCGGCGAGGGTGGCGGCGCGGACGGCGGCCGGGGAGCCGACGGCGCGGGCGAGACCCGCGATGTCCTCGGCCGGGTCGCCGACCACGGTGTCGGTCCAGCCGAGCACGGCGCGCACCCGGCCGTCGGCGCTGACCACCAGGTGCTCGCCGGTCAGGCCGTGGTGGACGAGGACGGCGCCGGCGGACTGGGCGGCGAGCTGGACCGCGGCCGGCTGGGTGAGCTGGTGCATCCGGGCGGGATCGAACTCGTCGGCCGCGGCGAGGCGCCCTGCCGCGCGTTCGGCACGGCGCCGCAGCGCTTCCAGGGAGCGCGGTCCGGTGCGCGGCACGCCGAGCGCTTCGGCCTGCCGCAGGGGGACCTCGCGCAGCCCGGTGAGCAGTCCGGCCAGGTCGGCCTCGCCAAGGGCGGACACGTCGTGCTCCTGGGCCGAGCCGCCGGGCACCTTGGTGTCCAGCGTGTAGGTCAGCCCGGCCGCCCACTCGCCGTGCGCGACGCTCGTCGGCACGGCGACCGGGAGGTGAGGGCGGACGAGGTCGCGCAGCCGCAGCTCGCGGCGCTGCCGGACGGCGGTCTCACGGTCGGGGGCGAGGCGCAGCACATGGCGGGCGCCGACCCACCAGGTGACGGGCTCGGCGCCCTCGGCGACGGGCCGGACCTCGGGTCCTGCGGTGTCGTCCGCACCGTCCTTGAGCAGGGAACGGACCAGTCGGCGGACGGTGTCCGCGGTGGGTGTCGGTGCCTGGGTCATGGGTCGCGCCGTCTGTCACTAGAGGGGTGCTGGGACTCCTGGGGCCGTTCAGTCCACTATGACCATCTCGCGGGTCGTCGTGTTGAGACGCCGGCCGCCGTCCTCGGTGACCGTGACGATGTCCTCGATACGGACCCCGAACCTGCCCGGCAGATAGATGCCGGGCTCCACGGAGAAGCACATCCCGGGCACGAGCGGCTGCTCCTCGCCCTCGATCATGTACGGCGGCTCGTGCGTGGTGACGCCGATGCCGTGCCCGGTGCGGTGGATGAAGTACTCGCCGTACCCGGCGCCCGTGATGACCGCGCGGGCGGCCCGGTCCACCTCCTGGCAGGCGACGCCCGGCCGTACGGCCCGGAAGCCCGCCTCCTGGGCCTCGCGCACGATGTCGTGGATCCGGCGCTCCTCGTCGGTGGGCTCGCCGACGTGGACCGTGCGGGAGGTGTCGGAGCCGTAGCCGCCGAGCAGGCCGCCGAAGTCGAGGACGACCATGTCGCCGCGCTCGATGACACGGTCCCCGGCCTCGTGGTGCGGATCGGCGCCGTTCGGGCCGGAGGCGACGATCGTGAAGTCGACGGTCTCGTGCCCGTGCTCCCGCAGCAGCCGGGCCAGGTCCGCGGCGACCTCGGACTCCGCGCGCCCGGCGAAGGGAACCTTCCGGATCTCCTCGTACGTTGCGTCCGCAGCCGCGCCCGCGGCTGCCAACCGCTCCAGTTCGGCCGTGTCCTTGACGGCGCGGAGCATCGGCAGCGCCTCGGTGAGGGAGGCGTAGGAGGAGTCGGGGAGGGTCCTCGCCAGGCCCAGCAGATGCATGGCCCAGGCGTTGTCGCTGATGCCGAACCGGCCGCCCGCATCGAGCAGGGCCGCGGTGGCGGCGTAGGGGTCCTTGCCGTCGGTCCAGTCGCGCAGGGCCAGGGCGGGCCCCCCGGTCGCCTTCGCGGCGTCGGGGGCCTCCAGCGCCGGGACGATCAGGGCGGGATCCTGTCCCGGGACGAGGACGAGCAGGGTGAGCCGTTCGGTGACGGGCGGTGCGTAGCCGGTGAGCCACACCAGGTCGGGGCCGGGCGCGACGAGCAGCCCGGCGAGACCGGAGTCGGCGGCCGCCCGCGCGGCGCGCTCCATTCGGGCGCGGTAGTCGTCGGCGGTGAAGGGAGCGGGCGTACGGGCGGTCATCCGGGCCTCCCTGGGCGGGTGAAGGAGACTACGGGCAGCATCCTGCCCGGACGGCGGGGGCGGCGCGAGCCGGTCGACGGGTCTTTCGGGGCCGCCGTCAGCCCTCCAGGGCCATGCGGACACCGAGTAGCAGCAGCACGCCTCCGGAGACCTGTTCCAGCCGCCTGCGCACTCCCGCGCGGGACAGCAGGCTCTTCATCCGGCCCACGAACCACACGTACAGGCCGTAGTAGCCGATCTCGTAGACCGCCCACAGCGCGGCGAGGCCCACCATCGCGGGCAGGTGCGGGGCGCCGTCGGGAACGAACTGCGGCAGGAAGGACAGGGCGAAGACGGCCGCCTTGGGGTTGGCGAGGTTCAGCAGCAGCCCCGCGCGGTAGGAAGCCCAACCGCTCCGGGCGCCGCCCTCCTCGGCCGCGTTCTCCGGCTCGTGTCGTGTGCGGCGCGCCGCTCGCAGCGTCTGGACGCCGAAGCCGACGAGGACCACCGCGCCGACGACGCGCATCACGTCGTACGCGATCTCCGAGGCCGTCAGCAGGGCGGTGAGGCCGAAGGCGGCGACGACGCCCCAGACGAAGACGCCGGTCTCGTTGCCGAGCACGGTCAGAAAGCCGGAGCGGCGGCTGCGCAGCGACTGCCGGATGATCAGGACCGTGCTGGGCCCGGGTGAGGCTGCCACCAGGGTGCAGGCACCCAGGAAGGCTACGAGAGTGGTCAGCATGGGGTCATGGTGGCCGGGACGCGGTCCCGGGGACAGGGGTTTTCCGTCACCGGTCAGGTGACGACCCCCGGGACGACGGTCAGCTGCTGATAGCCCCCGCTCTCATGACGCACCGTCAGGGTGACCTCGGTGCCAGGGCGGGCCCGGGCGACCGCGCGGGCGAGGTCGGCGGCGTTGTCGATCCGGGTCGTGCCGAAGACGAGGAGGACGTCACCGCGGACCAGGCCCGCCGAGTAACCGGGGCCCGGCACATGGACGCCGACGACCTGGGCGCCCGCCTTCTCGGCGTCCACGGCCACCAGGCCCAGGGTGGCGGTGGCGGGCGTGGGCGCCGGGCTCGGGGTGGCGGTGGCGGGCGTGGGCGCCGGGCTCGGGGTGGCGGACGGGGTGGGGCGAGGGCCTGGATCCACCGAGGCCGGCGGGGCGCCGGGCGCCGCCTTCTGGAGCTCGGCGAGTCTGCTCATGCCGATCACCGTGGCTCCCACCGTGCCGAGTCCGACGCCGGACAGGACCAGGACCGTGCCGACGAACAGCGCGAACAGCAGGGTCGTGAGCCGGCGTCCGCGCCGGCGCGCGGCGTGCGGGCGACGGGAGGGTGCCGGCCTCTTGCCACCGCCGGGCTCCTGGCCGGGCATCGGCTTGGGACGCAACGCGGTCTGTTCCATGGCTCGCCTCCGGCTGGAGGCTACGGATCACCTCCGGCAGGAGGACTACCCGGGGCGCCGGCGCACGACGTGCCACGAACGAGTGAGACTGACCGGTGGTCAGGAGCGGAAGCCTCCCTCCTCACGGGCCGTCACTCCTCACGGGACGTCACTCCTCACGGGCCGTGAGTGCGGCCGCCAGTTCCCGCGCCGCCCCCTGGAGCGAGCCCGCGTGCACCAGTTCCGTGCGGTGCACGAGCCGTGGGGCGGTGATCGGCACGGCGACGCCGCCCGGCACCGCCGTCGCCACCGAGCGGGGCAGCAGCGTCAGTCCGTGCCCCGCCGCGGCCAGCGCGATCAGGAGGCGCACGTCCGTCCCCTCGTAGCGCAGGGAGGGGCGGAAGCCGTGGCCGCCGCCCGCCGCGCGGAGTTGGGTGAGCGGCAGACCCGCCTCGGGGGCGTCCAGCCAGCGGGCGTCGGCGAGGTCGCCGAGGCGCAGGCCGGGGCGCCGGGCCAGGGGATGCGTGTCCGGCAGCAGCACGCACACCGGCTCCTCGCCCGCGCCGCGCGTGGTCAGCGGTGCCACGTCGGGCAGCCGCAGCGGGTCGCTGGGAGCGGCGAGACCGTCGACGAGGCCGAGATCCGCGGTGCCGGTGGCGACGGCCGCCGGGATCTCGTCCCGGGGCGCGACTTTCAAGGTCACCCCGGCGGCCGGGAGCACGGCGAGGGCCCGGGGGCCGAGGGCGGTCGGTGCGGCGGCGAGCGTCAGACTGTGGGTGGGCGCGGCGGCCATCCGTACGACCTCCGCACGCGCCGCCTCCAGGCGCAACAGCAAGGGCCCGGCGTGCTCCAGCAGCCGTTCGCCGGCCGCCGTGGGGGCGACAGGCCTGCGGGTGAGCAGCGGGGTGCCGAGGTCCTGTTCGAGGGCCGCGATGTGCTGCGACACCGCCGACTGGGTGTAGCCGAGTTCGCGCGCGGCCTCGGAGAAGGAGGCGCGGCGGGCGACGGTGACGTAGGTGCGCAGCAGATGCGGGTCCATGCCCACCAGGGTCCCATCAGCTTTGCTTATCGATAGTGCAGGGATCATCGTTGGACGTGAACTCGGCCTCCCGCCCAGGATGAAGGGCATGACCGAGACCCCAGCGCTGATCGCCCTCGTCGGCGACCGCTCCCCCAATGTCGTGTCCCACACCCGTATCCCCCTGCTGCTCGACGCCCTCGCCGTCCGTGAGCGGCTGGTTCTCGACGCGTACTGGATCCCGACCGAGGAGGCCGGCGAGCCGGGGGCGGTGGACGGGTTCGACGCGGTGTGGGTGGTGCCGGGAAGCCCGTACCGCAGCGAGGCCGGTGTGATCGCGGCGATCCGCACCGCACGGGAGGAGGGCATCCCGTTCCTGGGGACGTGCGCCGGGTTCCAGCACGCGGTGCTGGAGTACGCCCGCCATGTCTGCGGCCTCACCGGCGTGGCGCACGCGGAGAACGACCCCTCCGCCGAGGACCTGATCATCGAGCCGCTGGCCTGCTCGCTGGTGGGTCACGAGGCCGTGGTCGTGGTCGAGCCGGACTCGCTCGCGCAGTCCGTGATCGGCTCGGATCGGACGGTCGAGCGCTATTTCTGCGCGTACGGCCCCTCGCGCCACCTCGACACCCTGACCGCGCACGGCCTGCGCTTCTCCGGGCGGGACGAGGACGGACAGGTCCGGATCGCCGAACTGCCCGGCCACCCCTTCTTCCTGGCCTCGCTCTTCCAGCCGGAGCTGTCCGGTGACGGCTCGCGACCGCACCCGATGGTCAAGGCCTGGGCCCGGGCCGCCGTGGAGCACGCACGTCAGCCCGTGTGAGCCGGGGGCGCATGGTGTCGGCCTCGGTGGGCTCGACGGGGCGGCGGGCCCGTTGTCAGTGACGGCTGTTACGTTCTGTGACATGACCGATCACGCACTGCGAAAGCTGCGCCAGGACCCGCACCTGGCCGAACTGGCCGCGTTCCCGTTCGACTTCGACCTGAGCCGCGCGACCCACGGCCATGTCGAGCCGGTCCGCCTCGCCTCGGGCGAACCGATAGAGGTCGTCGCGGGCACGGGCGCGGGCGGTACGTTTTTCGTGTGCGCGGACGGCTCGATGCTCTACGCCGACTCGGAGGGCGGGGCCGGGATCATCGGCTCCAGTGTCGACGAGGCGCTGGAGGTGGTGATCGGCCTGCCCTGCTGGTTCGACTGCGTGGACCTGTCCCCTCAGGACGGCGAGGAGGCGATCCTCGCGCGCGTCGCGGAGGCGGAGGAGGAACTCCGCGAGGACTACGACATCGACGAGGCCCGGGCCGAACTCCGCGCCGCCCTGGGCTTCCCCGACCGTTCCCCGGTCGAGCTGGTGACCCTGCTGCACACCGCGCTCCTGCGCACCGAGCCCGACTTCCTCCTGCTCGCCGAGGAAGAGGGCTTCGCCTACCGGCTGCTCGACGAGCACCCCCGTCCACCGCTGTGGGAGCCGGTGCTCGCCCAGGGCCGCGTGGATCTGGCCCTGTTGCGGGCGGGCGACCGTGCCGCGTGGGACTCGGTGGCCGGGGATCCCGTACGGCGTCGACTCGCCCTGCGGGCCGCGCAGTTCGACCGGGCGGAGGGCGACCTGGCGCTGCTCAGACACCTACTGCGGCGCGAGACGGAGTCGTCGATGACGGACGAACTGCGGCTCGCCGCGGTCCTCGTGGGGCTGCGCGGTGACGTCGCCGATCTGCCGCTGCTGCACGAGGTCCGCGAGACGGACTTCGACACGCACTGCGGGCTCAGCGAGATCCCCGAACCGGGATCGGACGCGGCCGAGTTGCGGCGCTGGGCCGAAAAGCTGGACGAGTGGATGGTCGGCGCGGACCCTGCCGACGAATCGCTCGCCACCTGGACCGAACTGGCCCTGGACCAAGGCATGACCGAACTCGCCCGGGTCGCCCTGATCCGCGAGCTCGACGAAATCTTCCTGGACCAGAGCACACTGCGACGGCCCAGTGACCCGACCCGACCGGAGACGTCACAGCTCGACCGGCTCGCCCGGGAACTGGAGCGGGCGGGCGACCTCCCCCAGGCGCTGCGCGCCTTGCGCCTGAACGCCAGGCTCCAGGAAACGGCGTGGGACCGGATCTCGGGCCGGCTGGACCAGGCCCGGTTGGAGCGCGCGTGCGGACAACTCCCCCAGGCCACCGGCTCATTGGGATCCATACGCGCCATCCTGGCCGACCCCGGCGACGACTCCCTCCGCCACTGGACCCACGTGAACTTCGGCCGCTTCATAGCCGAGGAGCACTACGCCCTCACCCGAGCGCTCGTCGACGCCGATCTCCCGGAGGCGGCCCGCACCCTGCTCACCGCTGCCGACGCGATACTCGGCGAGCTCTCGGGGAACGCCGCCAAGGGCGTCCGGGAGCTCGCCGAGGAGACCGCCGAGCGGGTGCGGGACGTCAAGGACCTCAGCTGACGGGCAGGGCGGGCGGCCGGTCCGGCAGGAAGCCGTGGGCGCGGCGGACCAGGTAGTCGGACTTGTAGCGGTCGACCTCGCGGTGCCAGTTCAGGATGCCCGCCATCCAGTTCTGCAGGTCGGACACATAGGTCCGCATGGCGTCGCGGGCCTCGTCCGAGAGGTCGAAGTCGTCGTACACGACCGGCAGTTCATGCGCGACGACATGCTCGAACTGCTGCATGCGCTGGGTCGTCAGGTCGTGCACCACGCCGAGGGCGGTCGGGTAGTCGCAGCCGAAGAAGTTCTGCACGACGAGGATCGAGTTGTGGATCTCGCCCTCGTACTCGATCTCCTTCTGGTACGAGAAGACATCGTTGAGGAGGCAGGCATAGTCGACAGCGGCGTTCTCCAGCGAGCGCACCGGACCGCTGCGGTACACCTCCGGCGGCACCGAGGGGCCGTGGCCCATCCGGCACAGGGCCATGGTGAGGTCGGAGCCGAAGGTGGCGCGGCGCATCTCCAGATAGTCGACCGGGTCGGGGATACGGTTCTGGAGCTGGTTGTTCAGCTCCCACACCCAGCTCTCGGTCATGACATTGACCGCGTCCTTGAGGGTGCGCCGTTGCTCGGGCGTCATCTCGGCGGTCGTGCGCGCCCACAGGTCGACGAGTGCGCGTTCCATGGCGTTGGCGGGGACGACGAGGACCTCCTCGCCGTCGACGGGCATACAGGCCGCCAGGCGCTCGGTGGTGAGACGGGCGGCGGCCAGGTCGCGGCGGTGACCGAAGACCAGGGGGTAGTAGTCGTCGCCGTAGGTGCCCCAGGCGAGCCAGTGGGCGCTGAGGTCGAGGGCCTCCGGGGTCGCGTCCGGGTCCAGGCCCGCCGAGCACAGGGCCAGATCGGCGGCGGCGAGTTTGTCCTCGTCCCAGACGCCCTCCTCCAGGATGCCCATGCGATGGGACCACTCGACGAGACCCTGGCGGGCTCCCGGAAGGTGCGGGCAGAGCTCCACCTGGAAGGGCATGTAGAGGTCGGGGATCACGGACGGTCCGACCTTCTGGTACGGCACATGCGTGTAGGCGCGCATGCGTTCGGCGCCGGCCGAGGCGAGCAGGGCGCCGATGTCGGCGGCGGAGGTGCCGGATCCGGAGAGGCCGTGCCAGGGGGTGGTGGAGCGGGCGTGCTCGTTCATGTACCGGCTGGAGCGCATGTGCCACTCGTGGCCGCCGGACTGCCAGTCCTGGAGCCCCTGGGTGTAGGCGGCGACGGCGGCGACCTCGTCCGGCGTCAGGCCCCGGTCCAGGGCCAGCGCGGGGACCTCGGTGAGGGCGGTGTGCTCGAACTGGTGGAGCCGGGAGGTGAGGACGTCGTTGACGGTGTCGGCGGCCTCCTGGGTCGTACAGCCGAAGAAGGTCTCAAGCACCAGGACGCCGTTGCTGAGCTCGCCCTCGTCCTCGACCTCGCGCTGGTAGGAGAACAGGTCGTTGCGCAGGTGCACGGCGTCGGAGAAGGTCTCCATCAGCACCCTCATCGGCCTGGTCCCGGACACGGCGGCGGGGACCTCGGCGCGCGCGTACTCCACCAGACCCGCGGACCAGGGGGCGCCGCCCACCTTGCGGCGCATCTCGATGTACTCGACCGGGTTGGCGATCCGGCCCTCGTTGATGTTGGACAGCTCCCACATGGACTCGTTGAGCAGATGCTCGGTGGCGACGGCGAAGCGGCGGCGCCAGTCGGCGGACATCGCGGGGACCGTGCGCGTCCACAGGTCGGCGAGACCGGCCTCGACCGGGTTCTCGGGCTCGGGCATCGGTGTCGACAGGTCCATCGGCATGAACAGCGCGAGCCGGTCGAGGTGGGCCTTGCCGGCGGCGCGGTCCTGGGTGCGCTTGTACATGTCGAGGAAGTGGTCGTCGAAGAAGAAGACCCACACGTACCAGTCGGTGATCAGGGAGAGGGCGGGTCCGTCGCATTCGGGGTGGGTGTAGGCGCAGAGCAGTCCGTAGTCGTGTGCTTCGAGGTCGGACTGCTCCCAGATCCCGGAGCCCTCCAGCATGCCCATCTCGCGTGCCCACGCGGTCGAGTGGGCGCGGGCCTCGTCGACATGCGGGTTGAGCCGCGCGGGATACGGCATGTAGAAGTGCGGGAGTTCGAAGGGCTGCGTCATGGCCGGGCACTACCCGGCGCCCCGGGGCGCCATCCTCGGGCCGGGACATGATCACACCATCGCGTGAATCCGGGATGAACCTCCGAATTCCCAGGGAACCTTGTGGCGTTCACCTCTACGCGCGCAGACCACGGAGGTTCTCGTGTCCCCTCCTCACGAGGTGTCCTTCTCCTCACGCGAGTGTCCCTCTCCCACGGGAGGTCCCGATGAACCAGCCCGACGCCCTGTCCCGTCGTACCGCCCTCGCCTCGCTCACCGGGGCGGCGGCGGCCGGCACCGCCGCGTGGCCGGCCGCAGCGGCCCCTGCGGCCGAACGCCACGGCCGCGCGGTCCGGTTCGCCACCTTCAACGCCTCCCTCAACCGCTCCGCGGAGGGCGCGCTCGTCGCCGACCTGTCCACCCCGGACAACGTCCAGGCGCGCAATGTCGCGGAGACGATCCAACGGGCCGACCCCGATGGGCTGTTGATCAGCGAGTTCGACCACGACGCGGGCGGCACCGCGGTCCGCCTCTACTGGACAACTACCTGGCCGTCGGCCAGCGCGGTGCCGAGCCCGGTACGTCCGCTGAAACGCGCGCTCTTGCCCTGCCCGGGCCGGGGCGCCACCGTAAGCGCATGACCTCCTTCTCGCTCCCCCATGAGCTGCACGGCGACGGCGCCCACAAGGTGTTCGCGGTGCACGGCTGGTTCGCCGACCGGTCCGCGTACGCGAGCGTCCTGCCCGACCTCGACGTCACGTCCTTCACCTACGCGCTGGTCGATCTGCGCGGCTACGGCGAGGCGAAGGACGCCGTCGGCATGTACTCGACGGCCGAGGCGGCGCAGGACCTCCTGGAGCTGGCCGACCGGCTCGGCTGGGAGCGGTTCTCGGTCGTGGGTCACTCGATGGGCGGGTCGGTGGCCCAGCGGCTGATGGGTCTTGCGCCCGGGCGGCTGCGCCGGATCGTGGGGGTCTCTCCGGTGCCCGCCTCGGGGCTGCCGCTCCCGGCCGAGCAGTGGGAGCTCTTCGCGGACTCGGCGCACCTGCCGGAGCACCGCCGCACGATCATCGACTTCACCACCGGCGGCGTCCGCCCCGCCGCCTGGCTGGACCGCATGGTCCGCCGCTCGCTCGAGGTCAGCGACCCGAAGGCGTTCCGGGCCTGGCTGGACTCCTGGGCGGGGGAGGACTTCCACGCCGAGGTGGCGGGCGTCCGGGTGCCCGCGCTGGCTGTCGCCGGCCGGCTCGACCCCGCGCTGTCGGCCGGGCTGCTGCGGGAGACCTGGCGGCGCTGGTATCCGTACGGCGAGGTGCGGGAGCTGTCCGGCGCCGGGCACTACGCCATGGACGAGACCCCACTGGAGCTGATCCAGGTGGTGGAGGCCTTCCTCGACGCCGATGACGAGGACGAGGCGGACGAGGCGCACGAGGCGGACGAGGCTGTTCTGACGGCCGAGGGCGAGGAGGCGTGACCGTCCGCCCGTCCCCGCCCGTCCCCGACGTCTTCGATCCCCGCCAGTACGCCACCGGCGTCCCCTACGCCGCCTACCGCGTCCTGCGCGACCACCACCCGGTGGCCTGGCAGGACGAGCCCGAGGTGCTGGGCTGGCCGGCCGGTCCCGGGTTCTGGGCGGTGACCCGGCACGCGGACGTGGTCCGGGTGCTCAAGGACCCGCTGACGTACTCGTCCCAGCTGGGCGCCACCCAGATCCGGGATCCGGACCCGGAGGACCTGCCGTTCATCCGGCGCATGATGCTCAATCAGGATCCGCCGGGACACGGCAGGTTGAGACGGCTGGTGAGCCGGGCGTTCACGCCGGGACGCGTCGACCGTTTCACCGCCGTGGCCGAGAAGCGCGCCCAGGACCTGTTCGCGGGCGCCCTGGAGGCGGCCCGTGAGGCGGACGGCACCGTCGATCTGGTCGCCGCCGTCACCGACGACTACGCCCTGCTCAACCTGGCCGACCTGCTCGGCGTCCCGGAACCGGACCGCGAGCTGCTGCTGCACTGGACCCAGCGGGTCATCGGCTACCAGGATCCCGACGAGGCGGGCCCGCCGGTGCTGGACGACGCGGGCAAGCCGGTCAACCCGCGCTCCCCTGCGATGCTGCGGGACATGTTCGCGTACGCCCGCCAACTGGCCGCGTACAAAAGGCGCTACCCGGCCGACGACGTCCTCACCATCCTCGCGCACGACGCCGAACTCACCTCCGCCGAGCTG
The DNA here is from genome assembly GCF_032436805.1 of Streptomyces sp. P17. Classification (NCBI taxonomy): domain Bacteria; kingdom Bacillati; phylum Actinomycetota; class Actinomycetes; order Kitasatosporales; family Streptomycetaceae; genus Streptomyces; species Streptomyces sp. P17. The sequence continues at coordinate 52,606 of NZ_JAVRBF010000004.1, forward strand.
GAGATGTTCTTCTTTCTGCTCACGATCGCCGGGAACGACACCGTGCGCGCCGCGGCACCGGGCGGGCTGCTGGCGCTGGCGGAGCACCCGGGGCCGTACGAGCGCCTGCGCGCCGGGGCGATCGAACTCGCTTCCGCCGTTGAGGAGTTGCTGCGCTGGCATCCGCCGGTGCTGACCTTCCGCCGTACCGCCGACTACGACACCGAGCTCGCTGGGCGGCGGATCCGGGCCGGGGACAAGGTCGTCGTCTTCCATGCCTCCGCCAACCGCGACGAACGGGTCTTCACGGAGCCGGACCGGCTGGACCTGACCCGTGCGCCGAATCCGCACATCTCCTTCGGCGACGGCCCGCACGTCTGCCTCGGCGCGCACTTCGCCCGGCTGCAACTGCGGGTGCTGTACCGGGAGGCGATGCGGGCGCTGCCGGTGCTGCGCACCGCGGGTCCGGCGGGGCGGCTGGTGTCGAACTTCATCAACGGGACCAAGTCACTGCCGGTGCAGGTGACATGAGTCAGCGGCGCACCTGGATCAGGGCGTGTGTCCCGCTGGTGCGCCAGCGCTGGTCCTCGGCCGCGGTCAGTGCGGCCTCCGTTCCGGCCCGAAGGCCGGTGATCACTTCGGACTTCAGGGTGCGCAGGGCGGCGACCGGGCCGGGGAAGCAGGCGGTGACGTCGGCGAAGGCGGTGGTCGGCGGCCATCTGCGGTCGCCCACCAGGCGCCGGTAGTTGAGGTCGCCCTTGAGCACGGTCAGGGTCGCCGGGGTGAGTTCCGCGCGGAAGTCGTCGGGCATCCGCTCGTACGGCAGGGGCGCGCAGGAGAACGGGTGGGCGCGGACCGTGAGCCGGCCGTCGGTCAGCGCCGCCCACAGCGCGTCGCCGTATGCCCGCGCCGAACCCGGTGCGGACCTGAGCCGGCGCAGGGAGTCGAGTACGTCGGCGGGGGTGGCGTCGGAGACGAAGTACGGGTACGGCTTCACCTGGAGGACGGCCCGCTGGATGCGCCGCCGGGTGAGGAGGTGGGCGATCAGGAGCAGGTCGGGGATGAGTTCGCGGCCCGCGTTGTCGGCGACCAGGCAGAGCAGCGGGGCCGGGGCGGCGGGCGGCATCAGCGACCAGAGGGCCGCGCTGTCGTCGGCGACCAGAGGCGGGGTGCCCTCCGGCGTCGTACCGTCGGCCGCGGACAGCCGGAAGCCGAGGTCCGCGCGGTTGCCCCACAGGGAGCCGTGCAGCAGGGCCCGGTCCTGCTCGGCCTCGGACCGGCCGGCCAGCTCGTCCAGCGCGGCCAGCTCCTCGTCCGTCTCGGCGGAGTCGAGCTCGGCCAGCTTGGCGGGCCGGAAGGGGTCGATGCCCTGCCAGGCGCCGGGGGTGAAGAAGCCGACGGCGTCGAGGAGTCGGCGGTAGAAGTAGCTCTCCGCCCACAGCCACGGCACGTCGGTCCAGGGGCGTCCGGAGTAGGCGGCGGTGCCCCACTCCTGCCACCGGTCCCGGTCGTGGGCATCGGCGGGGAGGGGTTCGATCACGCCCTTGGTGCAGTCGTCGAGGAGCGCGTCGAGCGCGGCCTGCCGCTCGGGGCCGTACGGGAAGGCCTCGCGCACCTGGCGGATGATCGCGGGATGCCGCTCGGTGAGGACGCTGTGCGGGAAGGAGCCGGGTTCGTCGCCGAGGATCACGGGCGGGGTGTCGTGCATGCGGCCGACCGTATCGCGCACCGGGCCGGTTTCAGCCGCCACGGGCCTCCCGCTCCAGTTGGGTGGCGAGGGTGAGGTAGCGGGGGCGGCGGGGCACCGGGACCATGCCGCGGATGAGGAAGTGCCACATCTCGGCGACCCGGCGGGGCTGCCGCGCGACGGGTTCGAGCGAGCGGCCGACGACTCGGGTGCCGACGAAGAAGCAGACGAGGGAGTGGGCCGCGGCATCGACGTCGACGTCCGGATGGACGTCCGACTCCTTGACGGCGCCGAGGAGTTTGTGGGAGGCGATGTCCAGCCATTCCGTGAAGGGGTGTTGCAGGGGCGCCTTCACGGCCACTCCCCCGGTGGCCAGCCGGAGCCCGGCGCGGGGGATCGGGCCTTCGACCGACAGCCGGGTGACGCCGAAGGTGGTCCGCATCAGCGCCTCCAGGGAGGAGTAGCCGCGGGCGTCCATCTCGCCGGCTATCTGGCGGGAGGCCTGGGACTGCAGCTCCATGATCGCGCGGGCCAGGTCCTCCTTCGCCGCGAAGTGGAAGTACAGGGCACCCTTGGTGACTTGGGCGTGCTCGACGATGTCGCTCAGACTGGTCGATTCGTAGCCGCGACGATCGAACAGGTCAGCGGCAGCGGTGATGATCGTCGCGCGGGTCTGTTCCGCGCGTAACTGCCTCGCCATCGGCTTGAACACTCCTGGGGCGGAAAAGAACGGGTCATGCCGTTTGTTTTTTACTCCCCGTACACAATAGCTCACCGCCCAGCCGTACCCACCCGGCATGCGAAGACTGCCGAGTCCCCCTGGATGCCGACGACTTGGATCTGCTCCTCGGGACCGCGCTGCGCCTCGATCCATGTGGGCAGGTCCAGTTCGGCATAGCGGTCGAAGGTCGCGTGGAACGACACCGGAGCGCGCTGTCCGCCGCACACCGCCCGGCCGGCCTGGCCGGCCGCCTCCAGAAGCAGCATGCCGGGGACATGGTCAAGTGGATGGTCGAAGAAAACGGGATGTGCGGTATCTACTCGCAACTGCCATCGCCCCGGCCGGTCCGGCGGGGCCAGCACCACATCGGCGGGGACCGTGCGGCCCACCAGGGCGGGCGCCAGTCCGGCCGGCGGGGGCAGCGCGCTGACGGTGGCGGGCGTACGGCCGCCGCGCAGCCTGCGGTAGACGGACTCGCTGGTCCAGGACGCGGCGAAGTACGCGCTCGCGACCTGCGTGTTCTCTATGATCACGGCTGCGGTGAGGCGGAACGCGGTCACCCGGCCCGCGCGTCGGCGGACGCCGAAGATCTTGATGGCGACGGTCGGTTCGGCGGGTACGGGGCCCACGGCCAGGTGCTCCGCACGGGTGCTGACGGACAGCTCCTGGAGTACGAACCGCTGGCCCAGCGGCACGTCGTACTCGGTGTGCGCGAGAAGCGTTCCGCTCTGTCGGACGGTTTCGGTCACGAGCAGCGGGTCGTACGCCCTACGGTCGCTCGACACGTGTAACGGGTGGGCTCGCGGCCACTGCGCGGCTACCCTGAACTGGTCGGTTCCGATCCGGTGCCAGCCGGTGAGAAGGGTCTCGGCGACGGCCGCGCGGTGCACCAGCTGACGGGGCACGGTGGCCGTGAGGGTCTCGGAAGCCGTGGGGAAATAGGCGAGTTGCGGCAATTGAGGCATGTCTCTCCCTGGCTCCCCCGACAGTGTTGACAGACGGCGAGGTGCCCGTGCCGTGAGCGCTAGAGTACGAGCCGACCGGTTTGTTTTCAATGAGACCAGGGTGACCAGGATCGGTACGCGTCCGGGCCGTCGTACCGTGGGCCATCCGGTCAACTCGGCGCCTCGGAGGGGCCCTTATGGCGAAGCAGGAGCGCGCCATCAGGACGCGCAGAGCGATCCTGGAAGCCGCAGGCGCGGTGTTCGACGAGCACGGCTACGCCTCGACGACGATCTCCATGGTGCTGGAGCGGGCCGAAGTCACCAAGGGCGCCCTGTATTTCCACTTCCCTTCCAAGGAGTCCCTCGCCCAGGCCGTACTGGACGAGCAGGTGCCGTTCGGCACGGTGCCGCCGCAGCCGTGCAAGCTCCAGGAGATCGTGGACATGAGCTTCGTCTACGGGCGGCGACTGCTGCACAACCCGCTGTTGCAGGGCAGTGTGCGACTGACCGTGGACCAGGCCACGCCGCCCGGGGTCGATCACAGCGGACCGTTCCGGCAGTGGGCGGACCATGTGGTCGAACTGCTGGAAGAGGCCGAGAAGCAGGGTGAGTTGCTGCCCACGGTCGTACCGAGGGAGACGGTGGAGCTGCTGGTCGGTTCCTTCGCCGGTATCCAGCTGATGTCCCGGGCGCTGACCGGGCGGGAGGATCTCGGGCACCGGATCTCGGTGCTGTGGGCGCATGTCCTGCCGAGCATCGCGGTCCCGGGGCTCCTGGGCCGGCTCGACACCGCCCCGGACCGGGGTGCGCGCATCCTGGCCGCTCTCGACGAGGACGGGGAGCTGATGCAGGGGGCCGAGCCGTGATCCTGCTGACCGGAGCGACCGGAACCGTCGGCGGTCTGGCCGCGCGCCGACTGCGCGGCACCACTCCCCTGCGGCTGCTGACCCGCCGCCCGGACCGGGCCACGGACCTCGCCGGACCCCACATCGAGGTGGCAGGCGGCGACTTCGACGACCCGGCGAGCCTACGGCGGGCACTGACCGGTGTGACGTCCGCTCTGCTGGTCACCGCGAACCCGCTGACCCACGCCCATGACGAGAACTTCCTGGCGGCGGCCCGCGCGTGCGGGGTGCGGCATGTCGTGAAGCTGTCGTCGCTCGCGGTCACCGACCCGGACGCCACCGACCTGATCACGAACTGGCAGCGCGGGAACGAGCAACTCCTCGGCGACTCGGGCTTGTTGTGGACGCTGCTGCGCCCCCGTGCCTTCATGTCCAACACCCTCGGCTGGGCCATCTCCATCCGCGCGGAGGACGTCGTGAGGGCGGCGGGCGGGACGGCGGTCAACGCCACCGTCGATCCACGGGACATCGCCGACGTGGCCGTGCTGACGCTGCTGAAGCCCGAGGCCCACGCCGGGCAGGAGTACGCGCTCACCGGTCCCGAGGCCCTCAGCGCCGTGGACCAGACGAAGATCCTCGGCGAGCTGCTGGAACGGCCGTTGCGCTTCGAGGAGTTGAGCGAGGCGGAGGCGCTGCGACGGCTGCGGGGCCGCTATCCGGAGCCGATCGCGCAGGCGCTCGCCGAGAGCGCGGCGCGCGGACGGGCCGGGGCGAAGTCGCAGGTGGACCCGGCCGTCGCGGAACTGCTGGGGCGGCCCGCGGGGAGCTATCGGCCCTGGGCACTGGATCATCTGGCGGCGTTCCGGGACCGGACATGACGACGGGCCGGCCGATGCCCCATCCGCACCGGCCGACCCGTCCGCTGTTGTGGACCCGCTTCGCTCAGAAAGTCAGCTTCCAGCTGTTGAGCGTGCCCGTGTCCTGCGCCGCCGTGTCCTGCACCCGCAGCTTCCAGGTGCCGTTGGCGACCTCGCTGGAGGCGTTCACCGTGTAGGTGGCGACGACGTTGTCCGCGGAGTCCGAGGAGCTGGCGGACTTCAGGCGGTACGTCGAACCGTCCGGCGCGACCAGGTCGATGACCAGGTCACCGCGGTAGGTGTGGGTGAGGTCCACGCCGACCTGGAGCGCCGAGGGGGCGTTGCCGGTGCGGCCCGAGACGGTGATCGGGGACTCGATCGTGGCGTTGTCCGGGACCGCGACGGCCGAGGTGCTGGTGAAGGTGGTGCCCCCCGTGGAGCCGCCGGACCCGCTCACCGCCTGCACCGTCTTGGCCGCGTCGGCGAGCCCTGCACCACAGCCGCCGGAGCAAGTACCGGGAAGCGCACGCGAGTTGGTCTTGATCGCGGACTCGATCTGGGCCGGGGTCAGCGCGGGGTTCTTCGACTTCATCAGCGCGACCAGGCCCGCGATGTGCGGGGCGGCCATGCTGGTGCCCTGGTAGTACTCGTAGCTCTCGGCGCCCGGACCCGCCGCACCGGCGTTGAGGGTGGACAGGATGCCGTTCGCGGTGACGGAGTTGGTCTCACCGCCAGGAGCGGCGATGTCCACGACCGTGCCGTAGTTGGAGTAGTAGGAGCGGTTGCCCTGGCGGTCGGCGGCGGCGACGCTGATGACGTTGGAGCAGCTGGCCGGCGAGTAGTTGGCCGCGTTGGCGTTGCTGTTGCCCGCCGCGACGACGACCGTGGTGCCGCGGTTCACGGCGGCGTTGATCGCGTTCTGGGTCGCGGTGGTGCAGGCCCCGCCGCCACCGAGGCTCATGTTGATGACCTTGGCGACGTTGGTGTTGGCCGGGACACCGGAGACCGTACCGCCGGACGCCCAGGTGATGGCGTCGATGATGTCGGAGTCGTAGCCGCCGCACTTGCCGAGGACGCGCAGCGGGGAGACCTTCGCGCCGTAGGCGATACCGGCGACGCCCTTGCCGTTGTTGGTCGCCGCGGCGATGGTGCCGGCGACGTGGGTGCCGTGCCAGGAGGAGTCGGAGGCCGGGTCACCGGACTGGCACTCGTTCGCGGCGGTCCAGTCGCCCGGGTCGGCCGGGTTGCTGTCACGGCCGCCGCCGTCGTTGGCGACGGTGGCGTCCGAGATGAAGTCGTAGCCGCCGACGATGTTCGCCGCGAGGTCGGAGTGGGCGACATAGCCGGTGTCGATCACGGCGACGGTCACGCCGGTGCCGGTGGCGAGGTCCCAGGCACCCGGCACGTTCATGCCCGCGGTGCTCTCGAACAGGTCCCACTGCTTGCTGTACTCGGTGTCGTTCGGCGTGGCCAGCGGCTTGTTGAGGCGGTCCGGTACGACGTAGGAGACCTGCGGGTCGGCCTGGTACTCGGCGATGACGTCGGCGACATCCGCCTTGGTGAGGTCCTCACCGAGGTCGACGAGGGCGGCACCGGTGCCGAGACGGCGCTGGAAGTCCAGCTGCTCGCCGGCCTCCTTGCCCTTGGCGGCGGCGTCCGCGTCGGCGGCCTTGTTCGACTTCGCCTCGGCGGCGCCGGACTTGTAGCCGACGATGAGCCGTTCGGCCGGAGCGCCGGGGGCGGCCTCGCTGGTGGCGGCGGGGGCTTCCTGGGGAGCGGCGGACTCCTGGGCGACGGCGACCGAGGCGGTAGCGGCCGTGAACAGCGCGATGGAGACCGCGGCGACGGATATCAGCTTCCGTCTTACGGAGGGAGAGGTACGCAAGGGCTTGGCCTTTCGTGGCCGTCATCCGGGCAGCGCGGAGCGGCGGTCGATGCGCTTCGTCCTCGAAGCGGAGGGGGGTGAACCGAAAACCGAAAAGCGTGCGCGGTGGCCGGCCAGGCGCGGTGGGGCCGACCCGTCCGGGGTTACCTGTGGGTCGGCTGTGCTGGAACGATAGGCAAACAGAAGGTCATAGGGATACAGGGGAAACCCTCGATCCGGCCGGAAACCACCCCTTGCCGTCGCACAGTTGACCGCTTGTGTCCCTTTTTGCCTGGGCTCGTGCCCCGCTGAACGCGCCGGGCCTGCGGCCCGTAGTGGACAGAAGCAGTCCGTCCCGCACCGGCCGAGGAGACCTTCAGATGACCCGGACCCACGCTCGGCGAGCCGCCGCGGCGGCGGCCCCTGTGCTGCTCGCCCTGTGGTCCGCGACCCCGGCCGCCGCGCACGGCGCGGCCACGGATCCGGTCAGCCGGGTGACGGCCTGCTCCGCCGAGGGCAAGAGCGCCGCTCGCTCGGCGGCATGCCGGGCGGCGGTCGCCGCGAACGGCGCACCGTTCACGGCCTGGGACAACCTGCGGATCGCGAATGTGAACGGCCGGGACCGGCAGACCATCCCCGACGGACAGTTGTGCAGCGGCGGACTGCCCGACTACCGGGGCCTCGACCTCCCCCGCTCCGACTGGCCGTCGACCCGTCTGACCCCGGGCGCCACCCTGACCATGCGGTACGTCTCGACGATCCCGCACACCGGCTCGTTCCGCCTGTATCTCACCGAGCAGGGCTACGACCCGACCCGGCCCCTCACCTGGTCCGACCTGCCGGAGCGGCCGTTCGCCGAGGTACGGGACCCGGCGCTGACGGACGGCGCGTACCGGATCCGGGCGACCCTGCCGGCGGACCGGACGGGGCGGCATGTGCTGTACACGGTGTGGCAGAACAGCAGTACGCCGGATACGTACTACTCCTGCTCGGACGTGGTGTTCCCGGCGAAGGAAGCGGCGAAGGAGACCGCGAAGCCGACGTCGCCTTCACCGGCCTCTCGGGCAACCTCGCCGGCCTCGCCCACACCGCCACCGACGGATGCGACTCCGGCGGCCTCGACGGCCGGCTCCGACCCGGGCCCCTCGACCCCGCTGCTCGCGGGCGGCGCCGCCGCGGTGCTGGTACTCGCTGGAGGCGCCGCCCTGGTTCGTCGGCTTCGGCGCCCTCACAGCTGACGCACATTCAACTCCCTTTTCTCACAAGCGCCTTGACCCTCAGCTGTAACCCCGAGTAACTTCCTCGACGCTGCTGCCGAGTACGCGGGAGGCGGGGGAGCTCGCCTGAACCGGGCTTCCCCGCTCTCGCCCGCTCTGCCGAACCCCGTTCGAAATCTCGTCCATTGACCCGCATTGGCCGCCCCCGCCCACGGAGTCCAGATGACCTCGAACCCGCACCCCTCCCGCAGAACCCTCCTCCGCCTGGCCGCCACCGCCCCGCTCGCCGCGACCGGCGCGCTGACGCTCGGTGCCGGAACCGCGCACGCCGCGGACTCGGCGTATGTCATGGCCTACTTCACCGAGTCCACCACCATGCTGGAGGCCGACTACGGCCTGCACCTCGCCGTCAGCACCGACGGCCTGCGCTGGACACCGCTCAACCAGAACGCCCCCGTGGTCACCCCGACCCTCGGTGCCGGCGGGCTGCGCGACCCGTTCGTACTGCGCAAGCAGGACGGCACGTTCGTGGTGATCGCGACGGACCTGAGCGGCACCGACTGGAGCCGTACCAGCGTCTACATCCATGTCTGGGACTCGGTGGACCTGCGCACCTTCACCGGCTACCGGCTGCTGAAGCTGCACGACATGACCACCACGCACAGCTGGGCCCCGGAGGCCTACTGGGACGCCGGGCGGGGGCAGTACGGCATTCTCTACTCGTCGGTGAACAGCAGCGGCCACAACGTGATCATGGTGAGCTACACCACCGACTTCCGGACGACGACCAGCCCCCAGGTCTTCTTCGACCCCGGCTACGACATCATCGACGGCAACCTCACCATCGGCGTGAACGGCGTCAACTACCTCTACTACAAGAGGGATCAGGCGCTGGTCGGGGCACGGTCGACCTCCCTGGACCCGGGCAGCTTCACGCCGTTCAGCACCCCGGTCGCGCACGGCGGCACCGAGGCGCCCACGGTGGTGAAGTCACTGACGTCCAACACCTGGTATCTGTGGGGAGACACCTACACGCCCAACGGCGTCTTCTACGCCTGGCAGTCGAGCGACCTCGCCTCCGGGACCTGGACCGCGGTCGACCAGAAGCTGTACACCCAGCCCCTCAATTCCAAGCACTGCGGCATCCACCCGATCACCTCGACCGAGTACACCAATCTGCTCACGAAGTGGGGCGCGCCCGCCTGGAACCGGCTCAAGTCCTACAACTTCCCGGCCCGCTACGTCCGGCACAGCGGCTTCGCCGGACGGATCGACGCGTACCCCTTCGATCCGTTCCCCGACTCCCAGTGGAAGCTGGTGCCGGGGCTCGCGGACTCGTCCGGGGTGTCGTTCCAGTCGGTCAACTACCCGACGCGCTATCTGCGGCATTACAACTACGCGCTGCAACTGGACGTGAACGACGGCACGTCGGCGTTCGCCGGGGACGCGACCTTCCACCGTACGGCGGGGCTGGCCGACGCGTCCTGGTCGTCGTTCCGGTCGTACAACAACCCGACCCGGTACATACGTCACTACAACTACGCGCTGCGGATCGATCCGGTCTCCACGGCTACGGAGCGGCAGGACGCGACGTTCCAGGTCGGGTACTGATGTCTCCTCGTCAGCTCAGGCCCGCCGACTTCAGCCAGGCCTTGGCCACGTCCAGCGGGTCCTTGTTCTCCAGCTGGACCTGGGAGTCCAGGTCCAGCAGGGTCTTGGTGTCGAGCTTGGCGGAGACCGCGTTGAGGGCGTCGACGCCCTCCTGCGGCAGGCCCGACTTGTAGACCAGCGGGGTCACGTTGGCGAAGCCGAAGAGGTTCTCCGGGTCCTGGAGAACGACGAACTTCTCCTTGGTGATCGTCGGGTCCGTGGTGAAGATGTCCGCGGCCTGCACGGTGTTCTTCGTCAGCGCCGCCTGGGTCAGCGGGCCGCCGGCGTCGAGCGCCTTGAAGGACTTGAACTCCAGGCCGTAGACGTCCTTCAGGCCCACCAGGCCCTGCTGCCGGGTCTGGAACTCGGGCGAACCGCCGATGACCAGCTCAGGAGCGATGTCCTTGAGGTCCGCGAGGGTGGACTCGCCGGTGAGGTTGTACTTCTTGGCGGTCGCCGCGTTGATGCTGACGGAGTCCTTGTCCTCGGCGGGCGAGGACTCCAGCAGCGTCAGCTTCTTGTCCAGCTTGGTCTTCACCGCCGCGTTCACCTCGTCGGCGGACTTCTGCACGGCCTTCGGGTCCAGGTACGCCAGCAGCGAGCCGTTGTATTCCGGCAGCACGGTGATAGAGCCGTTCTTGAGCAGGCCGTACGTCGTCTCGCGGCTGCCGATGTTGGGCTTGTAGGTGACCTTGATGCCCTTGGCCTTCAGGGCCTCGCCGTAGATGTCGGCGAGCAGGATGGACTCGGCGAAGTTGTTGGAGCCGACGACGACGGTGTCGCCGCTCGCCTTGTCTCCCGCAAGGGGATTGTCGTTCTCGTCGTCGGAGGAGCCACATCCCGCGAGCAGGGCCGCGGTGGCGGCCAGCGCGACGATGGACCTGCTGCGTGAGGCGGTAGAAGTCACGATTCCCGTTCCGGACTCAGAGATTGGAGGACGGTGGTTCTTCAGTTTCTGAACTGATCCAATCCAGCGGGTTCTTGATCAGTCAAGGGAATCCGGGTCACCGATTGGCCTCAATGCGTAGTCGGTTGTGATCGCATGTGAAGACGAACGACTCAAGAGGCGATAGTCTCCACGGCAGTTGACGCCGGGCGCTGAGGAGGAAAGGTGTCCACGAAAGAGGTGGACGCGTCCACCGCGACACACGACTCCCCTCTCGGCATACGGCGGCTCACCGACCGCTGGCCCTTCCGGCGCAAGCTCAACCTCCTGGTCGGCGTGCCGCTCGCCGTCGTGGCCGTCCTGCTCACCTACCTCATCACCGGTCAGCTGGACCAGTCCTCCTCGGCCTCCGACGCGGCCCGTCTGGTCCGGGACAGCGCCGAGGTGGCCACCCTCGTGGACCGGGTGGAGGCCGAGCACCAACAGGCGATCCTGCTCTCCGTACGGCACGAGGCCGCTGCCGACGGTGACGCCCGGCCCTCCACGGACGCCTACGACAAGGCGCAGGCCGCCGTGGACGCCCAGGTCGTCAAGGTCCGCGAGACCTTCGGCGACCGGCTCCCGGACACCGAGGCGCGGGCCCTCAGGGAGATCAGCGCGCTCGGCGGCCTCCGCGACACCATCGAGCAGGGCTATCTGCCCGCCGACAACATCGACCCGGCGTACGCGGGTGCGGCCAAGGGCGTCATCGACGGCCTCGGCCTGGACCGCAACTCCTCCCTCGCGGCCACCTTCACCGGCAACCTCCTCGACTCGCTGCTGCGCGCCGACGCCGCCCACAGCGCCTTCGAGACCGGGGTGTTCTCCGCGGCGACCGGCGACTCCAACGCGCTCATCGAGTTCATCGGCGCGGTCGGCTCCTACGAGGTGTACACCTACCAGGCCGACCGCTTCGCCCGGTTCGCCACCGCCGAGCAGGCCGAGGAGCTGCGCGGCATCGAGCACAGTTCCCCGCAGGCCACCATCGGCCGCCAGTACGCGGAGCTGCAGATCGACCCCAGCTCGCTCCAGGCCGACTCCCCCGCCGAGATCCGGCAGGCCTTCCGGGCGGCGCTCGACTCCTACCCCGCCTACCGTGAGCAGGCCGAGATCCGGCTCGGTATCACCGCCTCCCTCATCGACCAGATCGCCGACCGCGCCGACGAGGCCTCCGGCGACGCCGCCTGGCGCGCGGGACTGCTGCTCGCGCTCGCCCTGTCCGGCTTCGCCCTGTGGCTCGCCCTCTCCGTCGCGGTCCGCCGCTCGGTGGTGCGGCCCGTGCAGGCCCTCACCGGCGCCGCCCGGGAGGTCGCCGAGGTCGCGGACCGCGAGCTGGCCCGGGTCGCCGACGACGACGCCGAGGACGACGGCCCGCCCCGGCTGCGCGGGGTGCCGGTCACCGCACGCGACGAGATCGGTGACCTCGCCGACGCGTTCAACCGCGTCCAGACCACCGCGGCCGCGCTGCTGGAACGCCAGGTGCTCAGCCGCCGCAACGTCGCCGAGATGTTCGGCAACGTCGGCCGCCGCGTCAGCAACCTCACCACCCGCCAGCTCGCCCTGATCGACGCGGTCGAGCGCGGGGAGACCGACCCGGAGCTGCTGGAGCGGCTGTACAGCATCGACCACATCGCGGTCCGGCTGCGCCGTAACGCCGACAGCCTGATGCTGCTCGCCGGGATCCGCGAGGCGGGCCTCGGCTCCGGCCCGCTTCCCCTCACCACCGTGGTCCGTGCCGCGCTCGGGCAGATCGAGGGCTTCCAGCGGGTACGGCTGACCGCGCGCTCCGAAGCCGCGGTGGAGCCGGACGTCATCGGCGACCTGACGCTGATGGTGGCCGAACTCCTGGAGAACGCCGTGTCGTTCTCGCCCGCGGGCAGCCCCGTCGAGGTGACGGTGGCGAGCGCCGAGGACGACACCGCGTCGATCGTGATCGCCGACCACGGCCTCGGCATGAGCGCCGAGCGGCTCGCCGAGGAGAACGCCCGGCTGGTCCGCCGTGAGCGACTCGACCTGGTGCCGACGAAGGTGCTGGGCCTGTTCGTGGTCGGCACGCTGGCGCGCCGCTGGGAGATCGGCGTGACGCTGACCCGGACGCCGGGCGGGGGTGTCACGGCGGAGGTGAGCGTGCCGACGTCGCTGCTGCTTCCGGCGCCCGCGGAGCCGGTGCCGGCACCGGCCGAGGTGCCCGCGGCGACGGCATCCGGGCCGCTCCCCGCGGCCGCCGCACAGGACGACTCGGGCCCCCTCCCCCGCCGGCTCCCCCGGCGTGAGGGCGCCGCCCCCGCCGATCACGCTCGTGCCGACCGGCCCGAGACCTCCACCAGGGCCCATGCCGACGGCCCCCGCCCGCTGCGCCGCCGCGTCCGCGGTGCCACCCTGCGCACCTCCGAGGACACCGGCGCCCACCAGATCCTGCCCCAGACTCCCCGCCCCACCGACGCGGACGCCGTACGGTCCGCGCTGGAGGAGTTCGAGGCGGCCGTGGAGCGGGCGCACCGCGACAGCGACAGCGACTGCGACAGCGACACCACCGAAGCCCACCCGATCCCCGAACAGCGGGACCCGAACCACCTCCCGGAAGGAGCGGAGCAGTGAGCACGTCCACAGGAGGCACCACGCCGGCCGAACTCCAGGCCGCCGCAGCCGACTTCACCTGGCTGCTGAATCGCTTCGCCACGGAGACCGCGGGTGTCGTCGACGCCATCGCCGTCTCCTCCGACGGACTGCTGATCGCGGTGTCCGAGCTGCGTGAGCACGCCGACTCCGAGCGGCTCGCCGCGATCGTCTCCGGCATCACCAGCCTGGCCGCCGGAGCCTCCGGCAACTACGGCCTGGGCGGACTCAACAAGGTCATCATCGATCTGGAGGGCGGCCATGTCCTGGTCTCCGCGATCGGCAGCGGCGCCGTGCTCGGCGTGGTCACCGACAAGGAGGCCAAACTGGGCAACATCGCCTACGAGATGACGCTGTTCGCCAACCGCGCCGGTGCCGCGCTCAGCCCCCAGCTCGTGCTGGAGCTGAAGAACAGCGTCGGCGCCACCTCGGCGCGCTGACCGGGCGGTACGGACCTCATGGCGGACGGCACCCCACCCCCGGGCGACGACCCGGTCGGCCCCGCCCCCGCCGTAAGGCCGTTCCTGGTCACCGCCGGCCGGGTGGCGCCGAGCGCTTCCGGCCGGACGATGCCCGTCGAGACCCAGGTGGTGGCCACCGCCTCGGGGCTCGACGCGCTCTCCCTGCTCTCGTTCGAACAGCACGACATCGTCGCCGTGTGCCGGCAGCCGCAGTCCATCGCGGAGATCGCGGCACGGCTGCGGCTGCATCTGAACGTGGTCCGCGTCCTCGCCGAGGACCTGCGGGCCGAGGGGCGGCTGACGGTGCATGTGCCGAACTCCGAGGCCGTCCACGATTCATCCGTACTGCGAAGAGTGATCGATGGCCTGCGCGCCATCCCCGACTCCCGGGGGGTACTCCGTGACACCGACTGAACCGGCCGCCGCCGTACGACCGCCGCTGCCGGTCAAGATGGTGATCGCGGGGGGATTCGGCGTGGGCAAGACGACCGCCGTCGGCTCCATCTCCGAGATCGAGCCGCTGACCACCGAGGCCGCGATCACCGAAGTCGCGGCCGGAGTCGACGATCTCACCCTTACTCCGCGCAAGACCACCACCACCGTCGCCATGGACTTCGGGTGCATCACCATCGACCCGACGTTGAAGCTCTATCTGTTCGGTACGCCCGGCCAGGAGCGGTTCGGGTTCATGTGGGACGACATCGTGGAGGGGGCGGTGGGTGGCCTGGTCATCGTGGATACGCGACGGCTCGACGACTGTTATGCGGCCGTCGACTACTTCGAGCACCGGCAGATCCCGTTCGCGGTGGCGGTGAACGCGTTCGACGGGAAGGTGGAGCACGAGCTGGACGACGTGCGCTGGGCGCTCGACGTGAGCGCAGGGGTGCCGGTCGTCGTGTTCGACGCCCGGGAGCGCGGCTCGGTACGTGACGCGCTGCTGGTCGTCCTGGAGCAGGCCCTGGCCCGCACCGAAGCCTGACTAGCCGACGTTCGCCCTGCGCACTCCACGAGACACCGTGAGTCTTGCCACCGCCCAGAACAACCCCAGTGTCGCCAGCGCCATCGCCGCCACCAGCGTCGCTCCGCCCACGACTTTCTCGTAGTCCCGCTGGTACAGGCCGTCCACGATGTAGCGGCCCAGGCCGCCGAAGCTGACGTAGGCCGCGATCGTCGCCGTCGAGACGATCTGGATGGCGGCCGAGCGCAGGCCGCTCAGTATCAAGGGCAGTGCCACGGGAAGTTCCACCCGGAACAGCACCCCTGGCTCCGCCATGCCCATCCCCCGCGCCGCGTCCACCGGGGCGGGGTCGACCGAGCGCATCGCCTCGTACGTCGTGACCAGGATCGGGGGGATCGCGAGGACCACCAGCGGGATCATGACGGGGGCCATGCCCAGGCCCAGCAGGACGAACATCAGGACCATCAGGCCGAAGCTGGGCAGTGCGCGGCCCGCCGTGGCAATGAGCGCGAGCGTGTTGCCGCCGCGGCCGGTGTGGCCGGTGAGCAGGCCGACCGGGAGGCCGATGGCGGCGGCGATACCGAGGGCCATCAGGGTGTAGCCGAGGTGTTCGGCGAGGCGGGTGGGGATGCCGTCGTAGCCCTTCCAGTGGGCGGTGTCGCTGAAGAAGGCGTCGATGTAGTTGAGGATGTTCACCGGACGGCCTCCTTCGTCACCAGCGGGCGACGCGTGCCGCGCGGCATCCACGGCGTGAGCAGGATCCGTACGGCGATCAGTGCGGCGTCCACCAGGATGGCGAGGACGGCGGTGCCCACGACCGAGAGCCAGATCAGGCGGGGCTGGTTGTAGATCATGCCGCTGTTGAGGAGGTTGCCGAGGGCGCCCTGATTGCCGATCAGCATGCCCACGCTGACCAGGGAGATGCTCGACACCGAGGCGACCCGCAGGCCGGCGATGATCGCGGGCGCGGCGATCGGCAACTGGACCTGGAGATAGCGGCGTACGGGGCCGAAGCCCATGGCGGTCGCGGCGGCGAGTGTCTCCTGCGGGACCGATCGGACGCCGTCGACGATCGCCGGGACGAGCACCACCAGGCTGTAGACGCCGAGCGGGATCATCACGGTGAGTTCGGACAGGCCCGTGTAGTCGATGAGGATCACGAAGAAGGCCAGCGACGGGATCGCGTACAGGACGGTCGTCACCCACAGCACCGGCGGGTACAACCAGCGCAGCCGCACGCAGAGTTGGGCGATCGGCAGCGACAGCAGCAGTCCGGCGAGCACCGGGAGCAGCGCCTCGCGCAAGTGGAGGGTGACCAGGCCGAGGTAGCTGTTCTGGAGGTCGCTCGGCATGTCGAACAGCTCGCTCATGGCGCGACCTTCTCCGTCCCGGCGCTCCGAGCGCTCTTCGCGCTCTGGGCGTGGGCGCCCCGGATCGCCTCGCCGATGGTCGCTTGCGAGACCACCCCGGACGCCCGGCCCTCGGCGTCCACGGCGACCGCCCAGCCGGTCGGCGAGAGCACCGCGCAGTCGAGCGCGGCCCGCAGCGAGTCCGTACCGGCGACGAACGGCCGCCCATGGGGCAGCAGTCGATCCGCGTCGATCTCCCCGTCCGACTCGGTCCAGCCGAGCGGTCTGCCGTCCAGGTCCGTGACGAGGAGATAGGGGGCCTCCGCCCTGTCGCGGGCGGCGATCTGCTCGGCCGTGGCGTCGATCGCGACGATCGGCGCGGTGAGCAACTCCAGGCCCGCGGCGGGGAAGAAGGACAGCCGCCGGATGCCCCGGTCCGTGCCGAGGAAGTCCTCCACGAAGGCGTCGGCGGGGTTCGTCAGCAGTTCCGCGGGCGGGGCGAACTGGGCGAGGTGACCGCCGGTACGCATGACGGCGACCATCGTGCCGAGCTTGACGGCCTCGTCGATGTCGTGCGTGACGAAGACGATGGTCTTGCCCAGCTCCTCCTGGATCCTGAGGAGTTCGTCCTGGAGCCCCTTGCGGACGACCGGGTCGACGGCGGAGAACGGCTCGTCCATGAGCAGCACCGGCGGATCGGCGGCGAGCGCCCGGGCCACGCCGACGCGCTGCTGCTGTCCGCCGGAGAGCTGGTACGGATACCGTTTGGCGAGGGCGCCGTCGAGGCCCACCCGCTCCATCAGCTCCCGCGCCCGGGCCCGGGACTTCTCCTTGCCCCAGCCGAGCATGCGGGGCACGGTGGCGATGTTGTCCAGGATCGTGCGGTGCTGGAAGAGACCGGCGTTCTGGATGACGTAACCCATCGACCGGCGCAGGGTGTTGACCGGCTGCTGCTGGATGTCCTTGCCGTCGAGGAGGATGGTGCCCTCGCTGGGCTCGACCATCCGGTTGATCATCCGCAGGGTCGTCGTCTTGCCGCAGCCCGAGGGTCCGACGAGGACGGTGATCGAGCGGTCGGGTATCTCCAGCGACAGCCGGTCGACCGCCACCGTGCCGTCCGGGTACCGCTTGGTGACTGAATCTATCCGTATCAAAACGCCGAATACCCTTCGGGTCTGGCTGAAGTCGCCCGCTTCCGGCCGGGGTTGAGCAGGCCGTTGCGGGGAGAGTCTAGACCGCCATTGTTGCGGGCCCTTGGCAGGTGTGTGCAGGTCACCAGATCTGAACTCCGCCTCCCATGCCGCGCGCTCGCACCGCGGTCTCCTCGATGATTCCCGGCCGCGACCCGATGTGGTCGGCGTGCTGCCCGGCCGTCCGGTCCGGTCGGCAGGTGAGCGTGGCGAGCTCCGCCAGGTTCTCCCGGACCAGGGCACATTCGGCCAGGAACGCCGGGATCTCGTCGGGCGCGACGAGGTCGCCCTGGACCAGCGCCGGGAAGAAGCGCGCCGAGGGAACGGATCGCCCGCGAGCCCCGGACGAGGGTGCGCCAGCTCTCGGGACCTGCCAGGTCCAGGACGCCCTCGGGTGTGTGCTGCACCTCGACGTCCCCGTCTCCCCGGACCAGGAGGATCTCCACGGTCAGACTCATGGCCGCAGTTCACCATGGTGGGCAGCGCGCGAACGACCCGTTTTCCGGCGGGCGCCCCGGATGTCGGCCGAAGCCGTCCGCGTCCCTCAAGGTGGAGTCATGAGCGAACAGCAGCGGTTCGACGTGTGGCGGGCCGGAGCCGCCTACGAGCGGTTCATGGGCCGGTGGAGCCGGAAGGTCGCCGAGCGTTTCACCGCCCTGGCCGGCCACCGGGACGGGCAGCGCTGGCTGGACGTCGGATGCGGGACCGGGGCGCTGTCGGCGGTGCTCTCCGCCCGGTGCCGGCCTGCGCTGGTGCTGGGCTGCGACCGGTCCGCGGAGCTGGTGGCGACGGCCCGGGACACGGCGTACGGTCCGGTGCGGTTCGTCGTGGCGGACGCGCGGGCGCTGCCTGTGCGGGACGGCGCCTGTGACGCCGCCGTCAGCGGGCTCATGCTGAACTTCCTTGCCGAGCCCGCGGAGGGCGTCGCCGAGATGGCCCGGGCGGTCCGCCCCGGCGGCCAGGTCACCGCGTACGTCTGGGACTACGCCGAGGGCATGGAGCTGCTGCGCCGGTTCTGGGACGCGGCCACGGCGATGGATCCGGCGGCGGCCGGGCTGGACGAGGGGCGCCGGTTCCCGATGTGCCGGCCGGACCCGCTGCACGCGCTGTGGACGCGGGCCGGTCTGGAGGACGTGTGGGTCACCCCGATCGTCATCCGGACCGTCTTCTCCGACCTCGCCGATCTGTGGTCCCCGTTCCTCGCGGGCCAGGGCCCGGCGCCGGGCTACGTCGCCGGCCTGCCGCCCGACGACCGGGAACGGCTGCGGGACACGCTCGCCGAGACGCTCCCCCGGGACCCGGACGGCTCCATCGAGCTGTCGGCCCGGGCCTGGTCGGTGAGCGGGATCAAGCCGTGACGGACCCGGTCGGTGAACGGCGAAGAGAGGTGAACGGCGAAGAGAGGTGAACGGCGGAGAGAGGTGAACGGCGGAGAGAGGTGAACGGCGAAGAGAGGTGAACGGCGAAGAGAGGTGACCGGCGTAAGAGGTGACCGGCGTAAGAGGTGACCGGCGTCAAGCCGTAGCGGCCACCGCCACCGGCAGTCCCTCCGTCCGCAGCACCCGCCGCTCCGCGTCCACCGCGAACACCTCGCACCCCGGTCGGGAGGACGCCCACGCGATGCCCTCCGCGCCCATCGCGAACGCCGCCGTGGCCGTGCCGTCCGCCTCCGTCAGCGAGTCCGCGACGACCGTGACGCTGAGCAGCCCGGTCGCCGGACGCCCGGTGCGGCCGTCGAGGATGTGCGCGCCCCGCTCGTAGAGCGCGGAGGTCGCGACCGCCCCCTCGGTGATCTCCAGCACCGTGCAGAGCCTGTCGGCCTGTTCCGGATGCCGTACCCCCACCCTCCAGGGCCCGCCCGCGGCGACCACGTCACCTCCGGCGTTCAGACAGAACCGCTCCACCCCGGCCGCCTTCAGCAGCTCCGCGGCCCGCTGCACCGACCAGCCCTTGACCACCGCGCAGGGATCGAGGCCCCGCCCGGGCAGCCGTACGTCGAAGGCGCCGCCGGTGGCGACCCGGTACTCCTCGCACAGGCCGAGGATCTCGGCGAGGTCGGCGCTGACCTCGCCGAGGCCGATCTCGCCCCGGTCGAGCCGGGACACCTCACTGCCGGGCTTGAACGGGCTGAACCGTTCGTCGACCTCGCGCAGCCAGGCGAACACGGCGTCCATGGCCGTGCCGGGAACCTGCTCGTCGTCCACCCGGAGCGAGACCGGGAACCCCATCACCTGCTCGACGCGCCGCACCTCAGGCGCCCTTCGCGTCGAGGGCGGCCTGGAGGGACTCCTTGTAGCCGTCGCTGGTGATCGTGGCGCCGGACACGGTGTCGATGTCCGCGCTCTGTGCTTCGAGGGTCGCCTCGATCAGCTTCGGGACGGCAGCGGTGGTCTGGGGGTGGCCGGGCTGCCGAAGCATCCGTACGGAGGCGATGGTGTCGCCCTCGAACGTCACCTCCACCTGCACGGCACCCTTCTCGGTGTTCACGGTGGAACCGGCGACGACCTCGGAGGCCGCTTCCGTGGGTGAGGACGACGCCGACGCGGAGGCGTCCTGCTCGTCCAGGGCGGCCTGGAGGGACTCCTTGTACCCCTCGCTCGTGATCGTCGCCCCCGACACCGTGTCGATGTCCGCGCTCTGCGCCTCCAGCGTCGCCTCGATCAGCTTCGGCACCGCGGCCGTCGTCTGCGGATGGACCGGCTGCTGGAGCATCCGTACGGAGGCGATCCTGTCGCCGTCGAAGGTCACCTCCACCTGCACGGCACCCTTCTCGGTGTTCACCACCGAGCCCTCGATCACCAGGGCGGAGCTGCCCGACGAGGAAGTAGAGGAGGACGCGGAGGACGCGGAGGGCGCCGGCGCGACCGCCTCCGTGGACGTCGTGTCCGTCGACGGTGCGTAGCGCCACAGGGGGACCAGACCGACGGCGGTCAGGACCAGGACGGGTATGGCTCGCTTCACGGTGTCCCTCTCATCCCGCCAGGCTGAAACGCTCGAAGTGGATCTGCGGCTTGGGCACGCCCAGCTCGCGCAGGCTGCCCAGGACCGCGCTCATCATCGGGGGCGGTCCGCACAGGAAGACGTCCCGGTCGGCGATGTCCGGGACCATCCGGGTCAGCTCGGCGGGGGCCAGCTTGTCGGGGTGGACGGGGCCGGTCACCAGGTGCAGCTCGGCGCCCTTGGCGAGGGCCAGCTCGCGCAGTTCGTCGTAGAGCACCGCGTCCCGGTCGGTGGCGACCCGGTAGACGACCACGGCGTGCCCGTGCAGCTCCTCCAGCAACGCCCGGATCGGCGTGACGCCGACGCCGCCGGCGATCAGCACGGCCTCGGGGCGGGTGCGGTGCAGGGCGGTGAAGGCGCCGTAGGGGCCCTCGGCGAAGACGCGGGTACCGGCCTTGAGGTGGCGCAGGCCCGCGCTGCCGTCGCCGGCCGCCTTGGCGGTGAGCCGGAGCGTGCGGCCGTCGGGGGCGGCCGACAGGGAGAAGGGGTTCGCCTGCCACCAGCGGTCCTTCGTCAGGAACCGCCACAGGAAGAACTGGCCGGCGCGGGCGGGCAGCCGGTCCAGGTCGCGGCCGGTGATGTAGACGGAGACCACGTTGTCGGACTCGGGGACGACCGCCGAGACGCGCAGCCGGTGGC
Organism: Streptomyces sp. P17; assembly: GCF_032436805.1. Classification (NCBI taxonomy): domain Bacteria; kingdom Bacillati; phylum Actinomycetota; class Actinomycetes; order Kitasatosporales; family Streptomycetaceae; genus Streptomyces; species Streptomyces sp. P17. The sequence continues at coordinate 73,508 of NZ_JAVRBF010000004.1, forward strand.
GCCAGTTCCGCCACAGCGGCAGGACCAGGCGGCCCACGAACACCGCGCCGAGGGCGACGGTCCACAGGGCGTACCAGTACGTCGTGGCGGCCGACGACGACGTGAACGTCGTACCGACCGCGACCTGGTGGGTGAAGGCCAGCACCACGGCGAGGTAGGTGTACAGGTGGATGAAGTGCCAGGTCTCGTACGCGAGCCGGCGGCGGGCGAAGCGTCCGGAGACCGCGCCGACCACGAGGATGATCACGAACGCGGCGACGGCGCGCAGTACGCCCTCGACGGTCTCGGCGAGGTCGACCAGCCGGCTGACCGGGTCCAGGCCGGAGGAGTCGGCGTAGCCGAAGGTGATGAAGACGGCGTGCGCGAGCAGCGTCCACAGGATGCCGAAGCCGGTCCAGCGGTGCCAGGAGGTCAGCCGGTCCATGCCGATCCGGCGGTCCAGCCAGGGCAGCCGGGCCACCAGCAGCAGCTGGAACGCCATCAGCAGGGCGCCGTAGAGGCCGAAGAGCCGGCCGAGGACGAGCAGGGCGTTGGAGGCGCCGAAGCCCGCGTCGACGAAGAAGTAGGTCACCACGGCCGCGTTCGCGGCCAGCCCGGCGTACAGGCCGGTGCGGGCCACCACCCTCGGGCGTATCGCCGTGGGCGGCGCGGGGGGCGATTGGACGGTCGTCACGGGCGGCAGCTCCTCATGGGGGTACGGGGCCGGGGGTACGAGCTTGTCCGGCAGAAGCTGTCGATCACCTGTCGCACATCTTTCAAGTGGTTATCGATGTGACGGCGGCGGACGACAGGGCTGTGGTGCGGGGGGCCGGGTGACGCAGTATGAGCGGGTGGAAAAAGTACGACTGCTCGTCGTGGACGACGACCCGCCGATCGCCGACCTCGTCGCGACGGTCGCCCGGTACGAGGGCTGGGAAGCGGTCACCGCGAACTCCGGCGAGGAGGCGCTGCGCCGCGCCGCCGAGTTCCGTCCGGACATCGTCGTGCTCGATCTGATGCTGCCGGACGTGGACGGCTTCGGCGTGCTGGATCGGCTGCGCCGCTCCGGGACGATGGTGCCGGTGGTGTTCCTCACCGCCCGCGACGGCGTCGCCGACCGGGTGGCGGGGCTGACCCGGGGCGGCGACGACTACCTGGTCAAGCCGTTCGCGGTGGAGGAGCTGATGGCGAGGCTGCGGACCGTGCTGCGGCGCAGCACAGGACCCGGCTTCCAGCGCTCGGTGCTGCGGGTCGGCGATCTGACGATGGACGAGGACACCCGCGAGGTGCGCCGCGCCGAGAAACTGCTTACGCTCACCCCGACCGAGTACGAGGTACTGCGCTATCTGATGCGCAAGTCGCCGACCGTGCAGACCAAGGCGCAGATCCTGGACCATGTGTGGGAGTACGGCTTCGGCGGCCGCTCCAATGTCGTGGAGCTGGTCGTCAGCCGGCTGCGCCGCAAGCTCGACGACTCCGGCCCGCCGATGATCCACACCGTGCGGGGCTTCGGGTACGTCGTCCGGCAGGCCGCCGAGTGATCGGGAGACTGCGGCGGGCGTACGGCAGACTGCGGCTCGGTACCCGGCTGGCGCTGGGGCTGGGCGTGCTGTCCCTGGTGGTGTTCGCCGTCGTCGGCACCGCGCTGACGACGTACATGCGCGACTATCTGTCGGCCCAGCTCGACACCCAGCTCGCGCAGGGCCAGATCGCCCAGTCCAAGAGCATCGCGAACTACGGCACGCTCTCGGGCAAGAAGTACTACAGCTGGTTCTACGCGGTGTACGACGTGACGGACGGCACGCCCGTGCTGCGCAGGCCCGAGGACCCCGCCGACCTGCCGGAGGACGTCGAGGACTTCACCGCCCTGGCCCGGGCGCAGACCGCCGCGTCCACGGAGGTCCTGCGCACCGAGCACCTCAAGGGCGTGGGCGAGTACCGGCTGCGCGCCTGCGAGGTGGAGCCCGGGGTGGTGCTGGTCAGCGCCGCGCCGATGGACGACATCGACGACACGGTGGGTCAGCTGGTCACCATCCAGGCGGTCACCTTCGGGCTCGCACTGCTGGCCCTGGTGGTGGCCGGTCGGTCGCTGCTGCGGCGCGGTCTGAAGCCGCTGAGCGACATGGCGCACACCGCCCGGGGCATCACCTCGCACGATCTGACGGACTCGGCCCGGCTGCCGGTGCGGCACGACGGGCGCAGCGGCGGGCCCGAGGTGGAGGAGCTGCGGACCGCGTTCAACACCATGCTGGAGCACATCGACGAGTCCCTCGCGGTGCGCGCGGAGGCCGAGCAGCGGCTGCGCCGCTTCGTCGCGGACGCCTCGCACGAGCTGCGGACGCCGTTGATGTCGGTACGCGGCTACGCGGACCTCTTCCAGTACGCGGCCGCCAACGCCCCCGAGGAGCGCGACAAGCACCTGGCCCGGCTGCGCGCCGAGGCGGCCCGGATGGGCTTCCTGCTGGACGACCTGCTGCTGCTCGCCCGCCTCGACGCGGCGGAGGCCGAGACCCCGCTGCGCCCGCGGGAGACCGATCTGGTGGAGCTGGTCCAGGAGGCCGCGGACGCCTTCCGCGCGAGCCACGCGGACCATCCGCTGACGCTGACGCCCGGCCCTTCGGCACTGCCCGCGTATGTGGACCCGCAGCGCGTCCGCCAGGTCCTGGACAACCTCCTCACCAACGCGGCGATGCACACCCCGCCCGGCACGGAGGTCTCCGTGGCGCTGTCGGTCTCGGGCGGCATGGCCCGGATCCGGGTCGCCGACGCGGGCCCCGGCATCCCGCCGGGCGACCGTGAACGCGTCTTCGACCGCTTCTACCGGGTCGACAAGGCCCGCAGCCGCGACCGCGGCGGCAGCGGCTTGGGCCTCGCCGTGGCCAGTTCCCTGATCCGCGCCCACGGCGGCACGATCGAGCTGTCCGGCGAGCCGGGGTCGACGGTCTTCACGGTCTCGCTGAGTCTTACGAAGCCATGACGTGACGGGCGCGGCCCGACTGTCCTTGCTGTTCCCGGCCCTAGCGTGGGCGCATGCGCGTACTGGTCACCGGCGGTGCCGGGTTCATCGGGTCCCACATCGTGACGGCCCTGGAGGAGCACGGGCACGAACCCGTCGTCTACGACATCCGCACTGACCCGGCGTACGACGTACGGGATCCCACCGCCGTCGCTCGCGCCCTGTCCGGCGTGGACGCGGTGTGCCACCAGGCGGCGATGGTCGGCCTCGGCACCGGTTTCTCGGACGCGCCGGAGTACGTCTCCCGCAACGACCTCGGCACCGCCGTCCTGCTCACCGCCATGGCGGAGGCGGGCGTACGGCGGCTGGTGCTCGCCGGGTCGATGGTGGTCTACGGCGAGGGCCGCTACACCTGCGCCCGGCACGGTGCCGTCCGCCCGGGACCGCGTGCCGTGGCCGACCTGGACGCCGGCCGCTTCGAGCCGCGCTGCCCGGGGTGCGGGGACGAACTGTCACCGGGTCTTGTCGCGGAGGACGCACCGGTGGACCCCAGGAACGTGTACGCCACGACCAAGCTCGCCCAGGAGCATCTGGCGGCGGCCTGGGCCCGGGTGACGGACGCTCAGGCGATCTCGCTGCGCTACCACAACGTGTACGGGCCGGGCATGCCCAGCAACACCCCCTACGCCGGAGTCGCCTCCTTCTTCCGCTCCGCCCTCGCCCGCGGCGAGTCCCCCCGCGTCTTCGAGGACGGCCGCCAGCGACGGGACTTCGTGCACGTACGGGATGTTGCGGCAGCCAACTTGGCGGCCCTGGAAGCGACTTCACCCCCGGGCACGCTCGTCGCCTACAACACGGGCAGCGGCGACCCGCACACGGTCGGCGAAATGGCCCACGCGCTGGCGGCGGCCCACGGCGGCCCCGACCCGGTGGTGACCGGGGAGTACCGCCTGGGCGACGTCCGGCACATCACGGCCGACTCGTCCAGGTTGCGGGCGGAGTTGGGCTGGACGGCGGAGGTGGGGTTCGAGGAGGGGATGCGGGAGTTGAGATCCAGCCCCTCCGGCGTTTGAGGAGCGGGGGTCTGGGGGCGGAGCCCCCGGGGATGGGACGGGTAGGGGCGGCGGGGGCGAAAACCCCGCCCGTCACGCCTCACCCACCGGCAGTGTCACCTCGAACCGACACCCCCCAGGCACATTGCGAACCGCGGCCCGCCCCTGATGCGCCTCCACAATCCCCCGCACGATCGCCAGACCGAGCCCCGCCCCCGCCGGGGGCGTACGCGCATCGCTCCCCCGCCACCCGGTGTCGAACACCCGCGGCAGATCCTCCTCGGGAATGCCCCCGCAGCCATCGGTGACCGACAACACCACCCCATCGGCGGAGCGTTCGGCGGCCACAGCAACCGTCCCGTCCGAAGGCGTACGCCGAATGGCATTGACGAGCAGATTGCCAAGAACGCGGCTCATCTCCTTCCCGTCCACCTCGACCGGCACCGGCTCCACACGATCCCCGACAAGCCGTACGCCATGCTCGCGCGCAAGAGGGTCCGCTCCCGCGAGGGCATCACCGACGAGGTCGTAGAGCGAGATCCGGCTGGGGCTCAGCGCCAGCGCCCCCGCGTGGATGCGGGAGAGCTCGAAGAGGTCACCGACCATGGCGTTGAGCCGCTCGACCTCGGTACGGATCTGCTTCAGATACCGGTCGGGATCGGCGGCGACCCCGTCCTCCAGCGCCTCGGACATCGCGCGCAGCCCGGCCAGCGGGGTACGCAGATCGTGGGAGATCCAGGCGACGAGTTCCCGGCGGGAGGACTCCAGGGCCCGCTCACGCTCGCGGGACTCGGCGAGCCGGGCACTGGTGGTCTCCAACTCACGGCTGAGGGCGGCAAGTTCGGCGGTCGCGGGACCGTCGGGCGAGGTGAAGGCCCCACCGTCGCCGAAGGAACGCGCGGCAAGGGCGAGGGCACGGCTGCGGGCGACGACCCACCGGCCCAGCAGCAGGGCGGTGGCCAGCGAGACCACGGCGGCCATGGCGACGACCAGCGTGACGACCTTCAGGTCGTGCTCGGACAGGAACATCGCCTGCGCGACCGCGAGGGTGCCCGCCAGCATCGCGGTGACGGCGACCGCGGCGACCACCGTGAGGTGCACGGCGAGCGAGCGGCGCCGGATCAGCCGCAGGACGCCCGCGCCGAGCACCCCGGCGGCGGCGGCGCCGAGGAAGGCGAACAGGGCGATGAGAAGGGTGTCACGCACGGTCGGCCTCCTCGAACCGGTAGCCGACGCCCCACACGGTCTGGATCAGCCGGGGGCGGGCCGGATCGTCCTCGACCTTGCCGCGCAGCCGGCGCACATGGACGGTGACGGTCGACAGATCGCCGAAGTCCCAGCCCCACACCTCGCGCATCAGGTCCTCGCGGCTGAACACCCGCCCCGGGTGCCGAAGGAAGAAGGTGAGCAGGTCGAACTCGCGGAGGGTGAGGGCGAGTTCGGTGCCCTGCTTGGCCGCGCGGCGGGCCGCGGGGTCGACCGAGAGGCCCGCGGCGCGCAGCAGTCCCGCGGGCTGCGCGGGGCGGACGCGGCGCAGTACCGACTCGACGCGCAGGACGAGTTCGCGGGGGCTGAAGGGCTTGGTGACGTAGTCGTCGGCGCCGACCTCCAGGCCGAGGATGCGGTCGTCCTCGTCACCGCGCGCGGTGAGCATGATGACCGGCACGGGGCCCTGCCCCCGCATCCGCCGGCACACCTCCAGGCCGTCCATGCCGGGCAGCATCAGGTCCAGGACGACGAGGTCCGGCCAGTGCTCGGCGGCCCGGGCAAGGGCGTCCGGGCCGTCGCCGGCGTGGTCGACGACGTATCCGGCGCGGTCGAGGTAGCCGGAGACGACCTCGGCGACGGTCGGGTCGTCGTCGACGACGAGGACCCGGGGCTGGTGCTGTTCCATGCCGCCAGCCTCGCACCACGCGCGCGCATGTGCGCCGGTCCCCTGCTGACGTCCTTGTTTCGTAAGGAGCCGCTGCCCGATACGCCCGTTTTACGCTCGTAGGGTGAACGGTGTGACCCCCTCTTCCGCTTCAGAACCGGACCCGGCGTCGGTCGACGTCGTCCTCCCCTGTCTCGACGAGGCCGAAGCGCTGCCGTGGGTGCTGGAGCGCATCCCGCGGGGCTGGCGCGCGCTCGTCGTCGACAACGGCTCCACGGACGGCTCGGCCGCCGTCGCCCGCGCGCTCGGCGCGACCGTGGTGCGTGAGGAGCGGCGCGGTTTCGGCGCCGCCTGTCACGCGGGCCTGACCGCCGCCACCGCCGAGGTGGTGTGCTTCTGCGACTGCGACGCCTCCCTGGACCCGTCCGACCTGGTCCCGTTCGTGGACCGGGTCCGCTCCGGCGAGGCCGACCTGGTGCTCGGCCGGCGCCGTCCGCAGGGCCGGGGCGCCTGGCCGGCACACGCCCGCGCCGGGAACCTCGCGCTCTCCCACCTGCTGCGCCGCCGTACCGGACTGCGGCTGCACGACCTGGGGCCGCTGCGCGCGGCCCGCCGCGAGCCGCTGCTCACCCTCGGCCTGACCGACCGGCGCAGCGGCTATCCGCTCCAGATGGTGGTGCGCGCCTCCGACCTCGGCTGGCGGGTCGCCGAGTACGACGTGCCGTACCGCCCGCGCACCGGCGCCTCCAAGGTGACCGGCACCTGGCGGGGGACCTGGCAGGCCGTACGGGACATGAGCCGGGTCCTGTCGGAACGGGAGGAGGCACGCGTATGACCACCCTCCTCGTCATCGCCAAGGAGCCCAGGCCCGGCCGGGTCAAGACCCGGCTGACCCCGCCCTTCACCCCCGAGGAGGCGGCGGCGCTGGCCGAGGCCGCGCTCGCGGACACGCTGGACGTGGTGGCCCGGACGCCCGCGCGGCGCCGGGTGCTGGTGCTGGACGGAACGCCCGGCCCCTGGCTGCCGCCCGGGTTCGACGTCGTCCCGCAGTGCGCGGGCGGCCTCGACGAACGGCTGGCCGACGCCTTCGGGCACTGCACGGGACCGGCCCTGCTCATCGGCATGGACACCCCGCAGGTGACACCGGAGCTGCTGACCGCCGACTTCACGGACTGCGACGCCTGCTTCGGCCCCGCCGAGGACGGCGGCTTCTGGGCGCTGGGCCTGGCCGCACCGGACCCGTCGCTCCTGCGGGGCATCCCGATGTCGACCCCGCACACGGGCACCGCCCAGCGGGCCCGGCTCGCCGGACTGCGGGTGCGGGACCTGCCGGTACTGCGGGACGTGGACACGGCGTACGACGCCAGGGCCGTCGCCGGGACGGCGGCCGGAACCCGGTTCGCGGCGCTGCTGGGACGGCTCACAGCGGTGGGGCCCCGGTGAACGCGGGACGAGCGGCGAGAGACGCGGCGCGGGCGCCGATACTGCCCAAGCCGCGGTCGGTCGTGCCGCCCGGGGCGGCAACCGGCCCGCAGTCGGACGGCACCCCGTCAGCGGCGGGCCGCGCGACCGGCTCCCGCGACACCCCGGACCCCGGCACCACACCGGCGCCGGGCCGCGCACCCACCGCCGGCACCACCGCCACGGACCCCCGCCCCTGGTCCGCCGACCCCTACGCCCGTGCCCTCCGTGCCGAACGCGGCCCCCTCTTCCTGCGCCGGGCCGACGGCTGGCTGCTGCCGCTGGAGGTGGAGCGCTGGTGTGCTCGCGCCGACGCTGCGGACCTGGAGGTACTGCGGCGCTGCGAGGGACCCGTGCTCGACGTCGGCTGCGGCCCCGGCCGACTTGTGGCGGCCCTCGGCGCGCAGGGCCGTCCCGCGCTCGGCATCGACGTCAGCGAGGCCGCCGTGGCCCGCACCCTGCGGCTCGGCGGGCAGGCCCTGCGCCGCTCGGTCTTCGAACCGCTGCCCGCCGAGGGCCGTTGGGGCACCGCGCTGCTCATCGACGGCAACATCGGCATCGGCGGCGACCCGGGCGCACTTCTCGACCGGATGACTCAACTCCTCAGGAACGGCGGCCTGTTGATCACCGAGACCGTGCCGGTGCTCGATCTCGACGAGCGGGTCCTGGTGCATGTCACCGATGCCCGGGGCGCCGCCGGAACGCCGTTCCCGTGGGCCCGGCTCGGCACGCCCGCCCTGCTGCGCCTCGCGGAGCGCGCCGGCTGGCGTGCCGTGGGTCAGTGGACCGTCGGCGGGCGCTCCTTCGCCGCCCTGCGCAGCCGCAGCACGAACAGCGCCGCCGAAGCGCCGAACAGCACGGCCGTGATGAGCAGCCAGCGGGCGAGGAAGTCGTCCGCCGACAGTCCGGTCGAGGATTCGTAGCGGTCCGTCACCCGCCCGGTGATCAGCGGGAACCATACGAGGAGCAGCAGCGCGGAGAGGGCGGCGGGCACCCTGACGTACATCACGTGCCGTCCGGCCGCCGCCCCGAGCGCCCGGTCCGCCGCCGCGTACAGCGGCAGCAGCACCAGGTCGTGCACGACGGCCGCGCCCACGAACCACAGCACGATCTCGAACCAGTCCCCGTCCAGCAGCCGCACACCCGCGTATCCGGCGAGCGCGAACGAGCAGGCGAGCAGGAGGAGTTGGAGTGGGCTGCCGAGGGGAAGCCGCAGTCGCATCACAGGTCTCCGAACGTCATCCGGGCCACCCACTTGGTGTTGAGCACTCCGGGTGCCGCGGGCACGATGACCCGCGCCGGGTGGCCGTGGTCGGGGGACAGCTCCTCGCCGTTGACGAACAGGGCGAGCAGCGAGCGCGGGTCGGCGACCTGGTTGGCGCGCAGGGCGGCCCGGCGGAACGCGCCGCGTTGTTGCAGCGACTCCACGAAGAGGTCCGGCGGATCGTCGTACCCGGCGAGCGCGGCGAGGTCCCGCAGCCGTACGCCACGCCACCACTGGTCGGAGGTCGACCAGCCCTCGACGCAGGCGATGGGCAACGCGGCGCTGTGCAGAGGGAGTTGGAGCAGATCGGCGCGGCTGAGGCGGACGGTTCCGGTGCGGCCGGTGACAACGAGCCGCCACGCCTCGTCGGTCGTGTCCGCGGGGCGGATTCTCGCGTAGGCCGCCGTCTTGTTGATCTGGAAGCCGTTGGGGCCGTCGCCCGGTTCGGCGGGGCCGTGCGGGGCGAGCAGGGCCGTCCAGCGCAGCCCGTCGAAGTTCTGCCCGACGGTCGTGGCGAACAGCAGCAGCGAACCGCCCCCGACGAACCACAGGGCACCGCGCCGGGAGACGGTGGGCTCGGCGGGGGCCGGGGAGACGAGGTCGCTCTGCTCCTCACGCGCCTCCTTCATCCGCCGCAGATTGCGCAGCACCGTCGGCGTCTTGAGCGCCACATGCGCGACGAACGCGGCGATGAACACCCACGCCCCGTAGAAGTGCAGCGGGTAGAAGGAGCCCGGGAAGATGTAGTCGAGCTGGACGTTGAGCACTCCGGTGACGAACTCGAACAGCGCGCCGCCGACCAGGAGCAGCAGCGAGATCCGTTCCAGCGCGTGGGCCACCGAGCGGGCGGGCGGCAGCGTGAACAGCCGCGGTACGACCGACCACAGCTTGGCCAGCAGCACCGGGATCAGGGTGATGCCGAGGGTGACGTGGATGCCCTGGTTGAGCCGGTACAGCCAGTGCGGATCGGTCGGCCAGGAGAACAGGTAGAAGCCGAGGATCCCCTTGTCCGGGGTCTGGTCGTTCACCGGCGACAGGTCCGGGTTGTAGGCCGCGTACGACACCAGACCCGTCACGAACAGCACCGTGATCCCGCCGAGCAGCACCACGCCCAGCACCGAGGTGAGCCAGGGGCCGCGCAGCGGGCTGCGCCAGAAACCGGGCGCGAAGGGAGACCGTTTCATGCCCCGACCGTAGGCCGGGAGCACCCCGGGACAGCGCTCACGAACCATGACGAATCTCTGACGTCCGCGCCTGTCAGCCGTCCGGTCGAGGCCCGCCGTCCTAGCGTGCGGATGTGACCCGCCTTCCCTCCCGCGATCTGCGCCGCGACCTGTACGCCGCCACGGCCGCCGCGCTGCTCTTCGCGACCGCCGCCCTGGTCGGTACCGCGATCGAGCGCCGTGACGGCACCCTCTTCGTCAACTGGCCGCCGCTGCTGGCGGACTGGGGCCCGCACACCGGACCCGGCACCGCGGCCGCGATCGTCGTCGCGGTGGCGGTGGTGGCGTACGGCCCACCGCTCGCCGCCCGGCTGCCCTGGCGCGGACTGCTGCTCACCGTGTGGGGCGCGGGCATGGCGTGGACCTTCTCGCTGGCCCTGGTCGACGGCTGGCAGCGCGGCATCGCCCGCCGGCTGACGACCCGCTACGAGTACCTCCAGGTCATCGACCGCTTCCACGACATCCCGGCCACCCTGCGGGACTTCACGGACCACATCCTGATCGGCTCCCCCGACCAATGGCCCGCGCACATCGCCGGCCACCCCCCGGCGGCCACGCTCACCTTCGTGTACCTGGACCGGATCGGCCTGGGCGGCGGCGCCTGGGCCGGCGTGTGGTGCATCGTCGTCGGTGCCACCGCCGCCCTCGCGATCCTCGTCACCGTCCGCACCCTGGCCGACGAGAAACTCGCCCGCCGCGCCGCGCCGTTCCTGGTCCTGGCGCCGGGCGCGGTGTGGCTCGGCACGTCCGCCGACGGCTGGTTCGCGGCTGTGGCCGCCTGGGCGGTGGCGCTGCTGGCACTCGCGGTGACGGGCCACGGACCACGCTGGACGGGCCTCGCCTCCGGCCTCCTGTTCGGCCTGACGGTGTATCTGTCGTACGGCCTGACGCTGTACGTCGTGATCGCCGCGGCCGTGCTGTTCCTGGGCTCCGAGCGCCTGCGGCCGCTGCTGTTCGCGGTGGCCGGGTTCCTGGTGGTGCCGATCGTGTTCACCGCGCTGGGCTTCTACTGGTGGGAGGCCTACGACCTGCTGGTCACCCGCTACAACCAGGGCGCCGGCGGCACCCGGCCGCAGTCCTACTGGGTGTGGGCCAACCTCGCCTGCCAGGTGCTCGTGGTGGGCCTCGCGACGGCGGCGGGACTGCGGCGGACCGGGGTGGCGCTGCTGATGCGGCGGGAGAGCACCGCGGGCTTCCGGCTCGCGGTGCTGGTGGGCGCCGCGCTTCTCGCGCTGCTCGTCGCCGATCTGTCCGGGATGAGCAAGGCGGAGACGGAGCGGATCTGGCTGCCGTTCGCGCTGTGGCTGCTGCCGTCCTGCGCGTTCCTGACGGGGCCGCGCGGCTGGCTCGCCGTACAGGCCGTGCTCGCGCTGCTCGTCAACCACCTGCTGTGGACGGGCTGGTGATCACGGCAGGGGCTGCTCGGTCCAGATGACCTTGCCGTGCGGGGTGTAGCGGGTGCCCCAGCGTTCGGTGAGCTGGGCGACGAGGAAGAGCCCGCGGCCGCCCTCGTCCTCGGTACGGGCCCGGCGCAGCCTCGGCGAGGTGCCGCTGCCGTCGGAGACCTCGCAGATCAGGGCGCGGTCGCGGAGCAGACGCAGCTGGACGGGGCCGGTGGCGTGCCGGATGGCGTTGGTGACCAGTTCGCTGGCGACGAGTTCGGTGGTGAACGCCAGGTCGTCCAGGCCCCAGGCGGCGAGTTGCCCGGTGACCGCGGCGCGGGAGCGGGAGACGACCGCCGGATCGCTCGGCAGGTCCCACTGGGCGACCCGGTCGGGCCCGAGGACATGGGTGCGGGCGACCAGCAGCGCCACGTCGTCGCTGGGGCGGGCCGGGAGCAGCGCGTCGAGCACGGCCTCGCAGGTGTCCTCGGGGGCGCGCCCGGCGCGGGTGAGGACCTGGCGCAGCCGGTCGAGGCCGGTGTCGATGTCCTGGTGACGGTCCTCGACCAGACCGTCGGTGTAGAGCACGAGCTGGCTGCCCTCGGCGAGTTCGAGCTCCACCGTCTCGAAGGGCATCCCGCCCAGACCGAGCGGCGGAGCGGACGGCAGGTCGACGAAGTCCACCGAGCCGTCGGGGTGGACGACCGCGGGCAGCGGGTGCCCGGCGCGGGTGAGGGTGCAGCGCCGGGACACCGGGTCGTAGACCGCGAACAGACAGGTGGCGCCGATACCGCAGGTCTCGGCGGGGGCGTTCTCCAGCGCCCAGCCCTCGCCCCGGTCAAGGCGCCCCACCAGGTCGTCGAGGTGGGTGAGGAGATCGTCCGGAGGCAGGTCCAGGGAGCAGAAGTTGTGCACGGCCGTGCGCAGCCGGCCCATCGTGGCGGCGGCGTGCAGCCCGTGCCCGACGACATCGCCGACGACCAGGGCCACCCGCGCCCCGGAGAGCGGGATGACGTCGAACCAGTCGCCGCCCACGTCGGCCTGTGCGGGCAGATACCGGTAGGCGACCTCGACGGCGCTCTGCTCTGGCCGCCCCCGGGGCAGCAGACTGCGCTGGAGGGCGAGGGCGGTGTTGTGCTCGCGGGTGAAGCGGCGGGCGTTGTCTATGCACATCGCGGCCCGGCCGCCCAGCTCCTGGGCGAGGGAGAGGTCGTCGTCCTCGAAGGGGGCGGGGTTGGCGCAGCGGTAGAAGCTGACCACCCCGAGGGTGGCGCCGCGGGCCCTGAGCGGGACGGTGATCAGGGAGTGCGCCCCGGCCGCGAGCACCCGCTCCAGACGTGCCGGATCCTGCGCGAACCAGCCGCCCGCCTCGGACAGCACGGGCTCCAGCACCGCACGGCCGCTCTCCAGACTGCGGGCCTGCGGGGTGGAGGCGACATAGGCGAAGCCGTCGCCGACGTGGTACAGCCGTGGCTCGTCGCGCCGGCTGCGCAGGGCGACCCGGCGCAGCGGGACGTCCGCCCCCAGCGGCTCGGGCTCCTCCCCGTTCCGTACGGCGTCGGGCAGGTCCACGGCGGCGAAGTCGGCGAAGCGGGGGACGGCGACCTCGGCGACCTCCTCGGCGGTGCGGGTGACATCGAGGGTGGCGCCGATGCGCACCCCGGCCTCGTGCAGCAACTCCAGCCGCCTGCGCGCCAGGAGGGCGAGCCGTCCGACGCCGGGCTCCCCGACGAGCACCAGCCGCCCGCCGGCTCCGTCGCCGGTGACGGCGGGGGCGGCGACGAGGTGGGCCGTGGTCGGAGGGGGCGTGGGCGGGGTGAGGGGGACCGGGCGGGGGTGGCCGAGGATGCGGGCCTCGACGACCACGCCGGTCTCCCCGGCCGCGCCGACGACCTGGCGGCGCAGCAGGGTGGCGATCCGGCCGCCGGTCAGGTTCACCTCGTCGAGGGTGCGGTGGGGCGAGGCGAGCAGCGCCTCGGCCTTCTCGCGCAGGACGGCCAGGTCGATACGGCCGAGTCCGGTGCCGCCGTCCGCTTCCGGTCCCGCCTCGTGGGTGGCCCGCCGGTAGGCGGCGAGCAGCGCCCGCTCCCGTTGGGTGGCCTGGTCCAGCAGCAGGCCCTCGATGGCCTGGGCGGCCTCCCGGACCAGCCGGAGCATGATCGGGTCGCCGTCGTCGCGCAGACAGGTCAGATCCAGGACGGCCTCGATCCGCCCGCTGAGCGGGTCGCGGACCGGGGCGCCGGCGCAGGCGAAGGGCTGCAGACAGTCGGCGAAGTGCTCCCGGCCGACGATCTGGACGGGACCACGCTCGACCAGCGTGGTGCCCACGCCGTTGGTGCCGGCGACCGGTTCGGAGGCGTTGAAGCCGGGAGCGAAGCTCACCGCGTCGAGCCGGGCGAGCAGCGCGCGGTCGCTGCCGAGCCGCTGGACCATCCGCCCCTGTCCGTCGCACAGCGCGATGGTCGTGCCCAGCTCGGCGAGGGACTCGGCCAGCTTCCCGAGGACGGGTTCGGCGGCGCGCAGGAACCGCTCGCCGAGCGCCGCATCGGGCTCGTACGGGATGAGCAGCCGGTCCGGTTCGAGCCCCGCCGAGCGGCACCGCTTCCAGGAGTCCAGCACCGAGTCCCGGACGTCCGAGTCGACGCGGGCTCCGGCGAGGAAGCGTTCATGGGCATCGACGAGTCCGCCGATGTCGTCCCAGGCGACGGACAAAAGGCTCACTTCCCTCAGGCGATTTCACCCTAGACCCTATGTGACCCACATCACAACAATCCGTGAAGGGGGCTCGGGCCCCCTCGACGGCCTCCGGGTGCCGCAGGTGTGACGCATGACACGCCTTGCCGCCGGAAGTTTTACCGGCAGCGATGATTGTTCCGCGCCGCCCGCCCGTATCTCCTGATGTCCGAGCCGTTCGCCTCAGGAGGTCCGATGCGCATCTCGCGCAGCACGGCGGGAACCGTCTTCGTTGGCGGCGCCCTGGTGCTCACCCTCTCCGCTCTCGCGTACCCCGCGATGCTCGGGGTGGAGAACACCTCGTCCGACACGTCCCGCATCATCGCCAACACCCGTTGGGGGCCGCTCACGGAGGCGGACCGGGACTTCGTGGTCAAGGTGCGCGCGGCCGGGCTGTGGGAGTACCCGCTGGGTGAGATGGCGTTGGAGCGCGGCACCACCCCGGCGATGAAGGAGGCGGGGGCGCATCTGCTCGTCGGTCACTCGGGCCTCGACGCGCTGTGCCGCAAGATCGCACCCGAGCTCGGGATCACGCTGCCGAACCAGCCCAGCCCGCAGCAGCAGCAGTTCGTGGCGACCGCGGACTCCAAGAGCGGCAAGGAGTTCGACTCCACCGCGGTCACCATCATGCGGGTGGCCCATGGCCGGATCTTCCCGACCGTCGCCAGCATCCGGGCCAGCACACAGAACACGCTGGTGCGGCAGCTGGCGGACCTGACCAACGACACGGTCCTGGACCACATCACCGTGCTGGAGAAGACCGGCCTGGTCAACTACGAACAGGTCAACTTCCAGCAGACCTCGTCCCCGAAGCTCCCCGATGAACAGCTCACCCCGCCCCCGCCGCAGCCCGGATCGCCGATCGTCGTCCTCAAGCCCCGCCCGGACCTGAACGTCAACACGGCCTCGCCCCAGCCGAGTCCGAGCGGCACGGTCGGCTGAGCCCCGCTCACAGCGGCTTCGCAGGCCAGTCCAGCAGCCGTGCGCCGATCACCGCGGTCTGGAGCGTGTAGCGCTGCACCGGGTCGGCCGGGTCGGCGCCGGTCAGCTGCCGGACGCGGTCCAGACGGTAGGTCAGGGCGCGCACGCTGAGCGACAGCCGGCGGGCCGCCTCGGCTGCCACACAGCCGGCGTCGAAATACGCCGTGAGCGTCTCCAGCAGCGGCCCGGCGCCGCCGCGGGCCTGGCGCAGCGGGCCGAGAACGCTGGCCACCAGATCGGCCATGGCCTGCCGGTCCCGGGTGAGGACGGGGTACACGAGCAGGTCGGAGGCGTGCAGCACCGACTCGGTGAGGTCCAGCCGTTCGGCGAGGTCGAGGGCGTTCAGGGCCTCCTCGTACGACTGGACGACGCCGGCCGGTCCGGTGTGCGCCCGGCCGATCGCCACCTGGCCGCCGTCGGTGGCGGCGTGGGCGTGCTTGGCGAAGTGGGCGAGGACGTCGTCGTGGTGGCCGGGGGCGATGCAGACCATCCGGCCGTCCTTGGTGGTGAGCAGGATGCTGCGGTCCCCGAACCGGCCGATCAGCGCGCGCTCCACCTCGCGAGGGACGGGGTCCCCGTCGTCGTAGCCGGTCCGGCCGCTGGCCACGGCCACGGCGTGCGCGTGCGACAGCCGCAGCCCGTAGCGTTCCGCGCGCTGCGCGAGCAGGCCGAGGTCGCTGCGGCCGTACAGCAGATCGTCCACGAACTCCCGGCGGGCGGCCTCCTCCTGGCGGACGGCGTCCCGCTGGGCGCGTTCGTAGCCCTCGGCGAAGGCGTCGAGGGCCTGGGCGGCGACGGCCAGGACGGCGTCCACGGAGATGCCGTTCCCGGTCGGCCGGTGGGCGCGGGTCTCGGCCATGTGGGCGGCGACCATGGCACGCAGTCCGAGCCCGGCCTCGGCGGCCCGTTCGCCCAGCACACGGCGGGAGTCGAGCTCCGCGCGGGTGAGCCGGCGGCCGGTCGCGGAGGCGTCGGCGAGGATGCCGGAGTAGCCGGTCAGATACTCCGCGAACGCGTCCGGCTCCGCCATGCGCGCTACCCCGCTCTCCGCTGGTGTCCTGTCTCGAACTGACACCGTTTTCTACGTCGTTTTCTGACGACTTTCCAGCGCGGAAGCCTGTGCGGGGCCGCGCGAACGAGATGGACCCAGGGCGCCGCCCGACCGGTCAGCCGGTCTTCCAGCCGTTGCGGGTGTCGATCCGCTCCCATTCCAGGGCCCATTGTGCGAGGCGGCGGCGCTCCATCAGCTGCCGTACCACCCAGACCGTGCCGAGGACGACTCCTGCCGCGCACAGGGCGGCCAGCGTGCCGCCGGAGACGGCCTGCAGCCTGATCTCGCCGCTGCTCAGGGGCTCGGCCGTGACCTGGCCGCGGCCGTCGGTCCAGACGGGGACCGCGGCCCCTGCCTTGGTCCTGGGCGCCACGCGCGCCTCGTCGGTGTGGCTGGTGCCGTCGGGATCGGTCCAGCTCACCTTGGCCCACACCCGGTAGTCGGCCGGCACCCGGGCGGGCACCCTGCCGTCCGCGTCCTCCACCAGCACCGCCGACACCCGCCGGCTCTGCGCCCGCTGCTCCTCGGCGGCCCGCTCCACCGCGCCGACCGCGACGACGCCCGCCAGCACCCCGCCCACCAGGGCCAGCACCCATCCGCCGAGCACCACCCAGGCCTCGACGAGGTCGCAGCGCCGCCTGAGCGGGCTGCGCCGCCACCGCCACATCCGTATGCGCTCGCACTGTCCCTCAGCCATCGGCAGACACCCCCTGGAGAGCCCCGACAGCACACTCCCAGTGTGCGCCTGTCCCGCGGGTACCGCGCTGGCTGGGTCCTTGCCCGCCCTCATCAACAGTTCAATCAAGGTGGCCGAAAATCTACTGTCGGCGGGGCTCTCCGTGCCCAAGCCGCATACGGCGAAAGTCAGTTCGCCTAAGTTGTGCACCATCTGATCAACGAAGCCACCGCAGGAGGCCGCACAGTGTCGGACGTCGATCCCCAGATCCGCGCGTCGATGGAGATACGCGCCCGCATCGACACGACGAAGCCGCACTCCGCGCGCTTCTGGAACTACTTCGTCGGCGGCAAGGACAACTACGAGGTCGACCGGGAGATCGGCGACCACATCAAGGAGATCTTCCCCGGCCTGGTCGATGTCGCGGTCACCAGCCGGCACTTCCTGGGCCGTGCCGTCCGGCACCTCGCCGGGGAGCAGGGCATCCGCCAGTTCCTGGACATCGGCACCGGTCTGCCCACCGCCGACAACACCCATGAGGTCGCCCAGCGCGTCGCCCCGGACGCGCGCATCGTCTACGTCGACAACGACCCCATCGTCCTGGCCCACGCCAACGCCCTGCTCACCAGCACCCCCGAGGGCAGGACGGCCTATCTGGACGCGGACCTGTACGACCCGAAGGCCGTCCTCGCCGCCGCCGAGGAGACCCTCGACCTGTCCCAGCCGGTCGCCCTGATGATCCTGAACACCCTGGGCCATGTCGCCGACCACGCGCAGGCCAAGGACCTGGTGCAGCGGCTGATGGCGGGCCTGCCGTCGGGCAGCTACCTGGTGATCAGCGACAGCACCGCCACCAGCGAGGGCATGATCGCCGCGTCGGAGGCCTACAACGCGAGCGGCGCGGTGCCGTACTACGTGCGCAGCATCGAGGAGATCGCCGCCTTCTTCGACGGCCTGGAGCTGGTGGAGCCGGGCGTCGTCCAGGTCACCGAGTGGCGCCCGGACGAGACCGGCCCGCAGACGCCCAAGGTCGCCGTGGACGCCTACTGCGGAGTGGGCCGCAAAGCGTAGGCCGGCTCATTGCCGAGGGGGCCGTTCCACAGCGGCGGAACGGCTCCCGCCGGCACCACAACCCGCGCCCTGACCCGTTTCTTCGATGAGCCGTCGGTTTCCGGACTCCGCGTCGTCACATCCAGCGGGCACCTTTCGCTCGTCCCCACTGCTTCGCCTTGTGATCCGTCCGCCCTGCGCCGCGTGGGCGTGACGCGGAAGGACGACGTGCGCCATGTCCCTTCTCCCGCTCCCCGCCCCCGCTCCGGCCACCCCGCTCCCCGCCTCGGCCGCCGCCCCCGCCCGCTGGTACTCCGCCTCCCCCGGCCGGCTCGCCCGTCATGTGCTGACCGTCCTGCCGCTCGTACTGATCGGCGTCTGGATGGCGGCCGACTGGCGCGGTCTGTACGACGGTGTCTCCCGGCTGACCGCCGCCGACCCCTGGTGGCTGCTGGCGGGGGCCGGCTTCGCGTGTCTGACCTGGGTGGCCGCCGCCGTCGTCCGGCAGGGCGCGATCCCCGAGCGGCTGCCGCCCCTGCTGCTGGTCGCCTCGCAGTTCGCCGCGGGCGCCGCGAACCATGTGCTCCCGGCGAGCATCGGCGCCCACGCCGTCACCCTGCGTTTCCTCCAGGGCCAGGGCATACCCCTGCCCCGGGCCGCCGCCTCGCTCGCCCTGTATTCCCTGGTCAAACCGATCGCGAAGACGTTCGTGCTGCTCGCCCTGCTGCTGGCGGCCCCGGAGCTGATCCGTGGTGAGGGGCTCGTCCCGGACGGCGGAACGCTGCTGATGGCCGCCGTGGGCGTGGCGACCGTCCTGGCCACGTCGGCCCTGCTCCTGGCGACCGTGCGGCCGCTGCGCCGTGGCTGTCTCGGGTTCCTGCACACCGCGCTGACCGACGCGCGGCTGCTGCACACCATGCCGAGCCGGGTGCTCGCGCTGTGGGGCGGGGCGGCCGTCACCCCGCTGCTGCAGGCGGGCGTGGTCGCGTCGGTGGGGGCCTCGCTCGGGCTGCCGCTCTCGTGGGCGCAGATGGTGTTCGCGTTCCTCGCCGCCAGTACGGCCGTCGGGGCGGTGCCCGCGCCGGGCGGGATCGGTCCGGTGGACGCGGCGCTGGTGTTCACGATGGTCACGTTCGGCGCCGCCCTGGCACCGGCCACGGCGACCGTGATCGGCTACCGCGTGCTGACGGTGTGGCTCCCGTTGGTGCCGGGGATGCTGGTGCTCTCCGCGCTGGTGCACCGCAAGGTGCTCTGATCCACCTACGGTGTGCAGGCCAACGGGCCGTACCTGGACACCGGTGGTACGACGCCGCCCTACGGCCACTGCGTGTCGGAGGTGGGTCCGGAGCGGTGCTGGAGGCGGGCGGCGAGGACCGCCACGTCGTCCTCGGCGTGCCGGGCGTCGAGGCGGGCGAGCACGGTGTCGAGGACGTCCTGGACACCGGTGGCGGACGAGAAACTGAGCCTGGCCAGCCGGTCCAGGGACTGGTCGATGTCCTCACCGCGCCGCTCGACGAGGCCGTCGGTGAAGAGCATGAGCGCCTGGGAGGGGTCGAGGCGGTAGGTGGCCGGTTCGTAGCCGCCGAGCCCGGTGCCCAGGGGCGGGCCGACCGGCACCGGGAGCAGGGAGACCTTGCCGTCTCCGTCGATCACGGCCGGGGGCAGATGGCCGGCGGCGGCCAGCGTGACCAGTCCGCGCACGGGGTCCACGCGCGCGATGAGACAGGTCGCCGGGCGGCGCTCCGGCTCGGCGGAGGCGATGTCGTCGAGCTGGCGCAGTACCCGGTGCGGGGGCAGGTCGGCGGAGGCTATGTAGCGCAGGGCCGAGCGGTAGGCCGTCATGTCGACGGCTGCGTCCAGGCCGTGCCCCATGACGTCGCCGACGACGAGCAGCGTACGGCCGAAGTGCAGCCGTACGGTCTCGCACCAGTCGCCGCCGACCAGGGCGCGCTGTCCGACGGGCAGATAGCGGATGGCGACGTCGAGATTGGGATGCGGGCGGCCGGGTTCGGCGAGCAGGGCCCGCTGGAGCTTGCCGACGGTGCCGCTCACCGCGTCGTGCTCGCGGGCGTGCCGGATGTTCGAGGCGGCGCGCTCGGCCAGGAGCGCGACCACTTCCTCTTCCTCCTGGCTGAAGGGCGCCCCTTCCCGGGCGCAGACCAGCACGCCGTAGCGGTGGCCGTTGACGGCGAGGGGCACGCAGAGCGCGGGCCGGCAGCCGCCGAAGGTGAGCCGTACGGCGCCGTGCTCGCCCGTCTTCCGGGCCACCTCGTCGGCCCAGCGGGCGTCGGGCAGCACCGCGGGGTTCCCGCAGACGGCGTCGTACTCCGCGCCCGCCTCACCCCGCCCGCGCAGGACCGCCACCGCGGCGCCCACCTGTCCGGCGACCTCCTGGGTCAGCTCGGCGCAGGTGGTGTCCTCGTCCAGGGTGGTGCCGATGCGGGCGGCCGCGGAGCGCAGCGCGCTCAACTGGGAGCCGCCGGCACCCCACGGGGGCGAGCCGGCGGAATCGGCCTGCTCAGCCTTCGCCGGACTCTGAAACGACTCGAACGATCGCGCCACAACGACCACCCTAAAAGCATGCCGAACCAGACAGGTAACGACCAGGTTTTTTCCTTTCGAACGCCTGTACGTCGCTCCTGTGCTGCGCCCCAGCCGCGCGCCCCGGGTCGGCCAGGGTGTCAGGTGGGGGTCCACGATCAGTTCCTCGTACGTCTCGTGGTCAGTCCGAACTCCGTCGTGAGGTCACGGATCGCGAGGACAGCGGCCTCGGTGGTGGGGAGGCGCGGTTTCCCGGTCACTCCCGTGTCGCCGGAGGCTCGGTGGGCGACGGCGCGGGCGGGCCGAGGAGGACGGCCCGGGCCACGGCCGGGGCGAACAGGGCGGTGACGGGCTCGGAGAGGGTCAGGACCGCCCGGAAGGCGCGTCCCACGACAGGGTCGCCGGGAGACCGCTCCTGGACCCGGCCCAGGTACCAGCCGGCCACCCGGTCCGCGAGCCCGCTGCCGGTCGCGTTGCCAACCGCCCCCGGCATCGAGCGGTCCGCCCCGGCGGAGATGTCCCACGCCTGCCGTGACGCCCCGAGCAGCGCCCGCTGCACGCGCCGTGTCGTGGGCGTCCGGCGCCGGTCGGCCAGCGCGTCACGCAAAGCGACCGCGCTCATCGCGGCGACGGCCATGCCCTGGCCGTAGATCGGGTTGAAGGTGCACAGGGCGTCGCCGGTGGCCAGGAACCCGGCCGGGCGGCGGCCGGGCAGGTCGTAGCGGCGCCGGATGTTCGCGGTCCGCCGGTAGCCGAACGCCGGCGACAGCGGTTCGGCGTCCTCCAGCCACCGGTCCAGGAGCGGATGCCCCAGCCGCTTGGTGTACGTCACGAACTCGTCGGCGCCCGTGGGCGGTTCGTCGCCGCGCAGCCCCGAGACGATGACCAGATGACTGCCGTCCTCCAGCGGCAGCGCACCGCCGCCGTGGAGTTGCTCGGGGCCGGGATAGACGTAGTAGCCGAGCGTCTCGCCGTCGAGGACGCCGTCCCTGCCCCGGTAGACGCGGGAGGCGTAGGCGAGCCCGGTGTCGATGGTCTCCTCGTGCGGGCCCTCGGCGCCGATCGCCTCAAGCCACCGCGGAGCCTTCGTGCCGCTGCCGGAGGCGTCGACCACCAGGTCGGCCTCCAGGGGCCGTTGCTCCGCGCGGGCGTCGCCGGACCGGTCCCGCAGCAGCACGCCCCGCACGCGGGACGCGTCGCCGAGGAGCCCGACGACATCGGTTCCCTCCACCACGCTGATCAACGGGTTGGCGAGGACCCGCTGCCGCACCAGCGCCTCAAGCTGCGCGCGGGAACCGGTGTGGATGTGTGTCGTCGCGGCCACCCGGCGCAGCCAGCGCCCGCTCTGCCAGAGCACCATGTCCGACGGCATGCCCACGCGCGGCGCCCCCGCCTCCCGCAACTGGGCCGAAAAGCCCGGCAGCAGCGACTCCATGGCCACCTGACCGCCCTGGAGCAGGACATGAGGATGCCGGCCCTGCGGTACGCCGGGCCGGGACTCGGTGCCCTCCGGAAACCGGTCGCGCTCGACAACGGTCACCCGGTCGGCGTGCCCGGCCAGGACATGCGCCGCGAGGAGCCCCGCGAGGCTCCCGCCCACGACGACCGCATGCCGCCCGCCCCGACGGCCCGTCTCTCCGGCAGAGTTCACCGATCCACTCCCCTGGTCGCCACGTTACGAGAAGGCTCAAGTATCCCGTGCCGTGAAGGGGGTTGACCGAGTTCCAGCCCTTTCGCGAGTCGCAGTCAGCCCTCGTCGGGCGTCAGCCGCAGCGAGATGCTGTTGATGCAGTACCGCTGATCGGTCGGCGTGGCATACCCCTCGCCCTCAAAGACATGCCCGAGGTGGGAGCCGCACCGAGCGCACCGCACCTCCGTGCGCACCATGCCGTGCGAGGTGTCCGAGAGCAGTTCCACCGCGTCGGTGTCCTTCGGGTCGAAGAAGGACGGCCAGCCGCAGTGGGACTCGAACTTGGTGTCCGAGGTGAACAGTTCGGCACCGCAGGCGCGGCAGGAGTAGACGCCCTTGGTCTTGGTGTCGGTGTACTCACCGGTGAACGCCGGCTCGGTACCGGCCTGCCGCAGCACGGCGTACTCGGCCGGGGTCAGTTCCGCGCGCCACTGCTCGTCCGGCTTCTCGACGTCGTACGACATGCGCCTCAGCCCCTCACTTCGACAGACGGTCCAGGATCTGCGGGCCGAGGTCCGTCACGTCGCCCGCGCCCATGGTGAGAACGAGATCACCCGGCTTCGCCATTCCCGCCACGACGGAAGCGACCTCGCCCTTGTCGTGCACGGGTGTCACATCGGCGCCCGCGACCCGGGCCGCGTCGATGATCAGCTCGCTGGTGACCCCGGGGATCGGGTCCTCACGGGCGGGGTAGATGTCCAGCACCAGCGAGGCGTCCGCGAGAGCCAGCGACTGCCCCATCTCCTTGCCCAGCTCCTGCGTCCGCGAGAACAGGTGCGGCTGGAAGACGACGAGGATACGGGCGTCCCCGGCGGCGGCGCGCATGGCCTCCAGATCCGCCGTCATCTCCGTCGGGTGGTGCGCGTAGGAGTCGATGACCTGGACCCCGGCGGCCTCGCCCTTGAGCTGAAGGCGCCGCTTGACGCCGGTGTAGGCGGCGATGGCCGGGGCGAGCCCGGCGGCCGGAATCCCGAGCGCCGCACCCGCCGCCAGCGCGGCCACGGCGTTGTGGGCGTAGTGCCGGCCGGGCACGGAGACGGTGAAGCTGAGCTCCTGACCGTCCAGCACGACGGTCACCTCGCTCTTCAGGCCCTGGGCGATGACGGACAGCACCCGCACATCGGCGTCCTGGGATTCGCCGTACGTCACGACACGGACGCCGTCGAGGCGGCGGGTGAGCTCGCGCGCGCCCTCGTGATCGGCGGAGATCACCAGCGTGCCGCCGGGCACGATCCGGCCCGCGAAGGTCTCGAAGGACTCGTAGATCTCGTCCATCGACGCGTAGTTCGCGTGATGGTCCAGCTCCACGTTGAGCACGATCGCCACCTCGGGCGCGTACTTGTGGAAGCTGCGGTCCGACTCGTCGGCCTCGGCGACGAAGATCTCACCGTCGCCGTGCAGCGCGTTGGACCCCGGCGCGTCCAGGTCCCCGCCGATCGCGTACGACGGCTTCAGCCCGAGCGCGCTCAGGGACACGGCCAGCATCGAGGTGGTGGTGGTCTTGCCGTGCGTACCGGCGACGGCGATGGGCCGCAGCCCGTCCATCAGCGCGGCGAGCGCGTCGGACCGGTGCACGACCGGAATCCCCAGCTCGGCCGCGCGGGCCAGCTCGGGATTGTCGCTCCGGATCGCCGACGACACGACGACACAGCTCGCGTCGTCGGCAAGATGCTCAGCGGCATGCCCGATATGCACGGTCGCACCCAGCGCCCGCAGCGCCTCGGCGGTGGCGGACTCCTTGGCGTCACTGCCGGCCACGACGGCCCCGCGCTGAGCGAGGATCTTCGCAATACCCGACATCCCGGCCCCGCCGATGCCGATGAAGTGCGGTCGGTCCATGGCGGGGGGAAGTCCGGCAGCCATGCGTGTATCTCCCAAGATCCGGTACGACGACGAAGGTGCCCCCAGCCTATGGGGTGCGGCGACCACCCGAAGAACTACGCCTTGCTGTGCGAGAACAGCTTCAGCACCGGCACCCCCACCTTGTGCCGGGCCCGGGAAGCCCAGTCCCGGTGGAAGAACTCCTCCACGTAGTGGGGATCGGTGAGGACGATCACCTCGTCCGCCCCCACCTCGTCCACCAGGGACTTCAGCGCATCCAGCGGATGATCCTCGATCAGCCGCCCCTCCGCCTCGTTCCCGGACGTCCGCAATGCCTGCAGGGACACGGCGAGCGCCCGCTCCCCGAAGCCCTTCGCCTCCTCGCCCTCCGGCGTCTCCCGCTCCCGCGCCGCCTCGTCCAGTTCCCCGAGCGCCACGTCGTCGATGGCCCGCAGCAGGCGATCCGCCTGGTCGCCGCGCGGCTGGAGCAGCACATGGAAGGAGACCGGCTCGTCCCCGTGCAACGTGGTGACGAACTCCACGTCTGCGGACGTCAGAGCCTTCTCGATCATCAATACGCTTCTGAACACCAGGCGCCCCTTCTCCTGCAGGCCCTGCGAGGGCCTGCGGAAACCATCCTGCCCCGTGATCGCACGGGGACTGCGAGTTTTAGTGTGCCCGCCGAAAGCTAAACGGAACGGCTTATTCCGCCGTTTCCCCCGCGCCCCCCGTCAGACCCGCCCGTACCGGGTGAAGAGAAAGCCCTCCTCCTCCAGCAGGGACACCAGTGCGAATTGCCGGGGCACGTCCACCGCGGGCCCGTCAGCGATCCGCTGCGCGTCTCCCGCCGTGAGCATCGGGGACACCGTCAGACAGATCTCGTCGAGTACCCCGGCGGCCACCAGCTGACCGAGCAGCCTCGGCCCGCCCTCGGTCAGCAGCCTCCGGTACCCGAGCCCGGCGAGGGCCCGTACGGCACGGGCGGGCTCCACACCCGCGCCGTCACCGGCGAACAGCACCCGCGCGCCCGCCTTCTCCGCCGCGGCTACACGGTCCGGGGCCGCGGCGGCACCGGTCAGCAGGACGGTCGGCACCAGCGGCGAGGTGAACAGCGGCAGGGAGAAGTCCAGATCGAGGGAGGCGCTGACGATCGCGATGGCGGGCGCGGGCGCCTGCCCGGCCGCCTCCCGCCGCGCCGTGAACTCCGCACGCGCGCGTGCCGGGCGGTACCCCTCCAGGCGTACCGTTTCCGCACCGACGACCACCACATCCGCCAGCGCCCGCAGGGTGCCGAAGATCCGCATGTCGGTCGCGCTGGAGATCGGCTGCGACTTGCCGTCGTACTGGGCGGCCCCGTCGAGCGTGGAGACCATGTTGGCGCGCAGCCAGGGCTCGGCGGAGTCGCGATAGGCGTAGACCTCGGCCAGCTCGTCGAGGCTCCACTCACGGTCGTCCGTCTGATCGGTCACAGGGAACAGGCGTCGCATGCGGGCAGTGTTCCACGCGCGGGTGGGGACGTATCGCCGCGAGCATTCCCCACCGGCCCGCACCAGGAAAGCCCCCCACGCGCCACCCTCTAAAATCGGTGAACGTGTCCTCCTCCACCACCGCCGGCGAGTCCCCCATAGCCGAAGCGACCCCCCTCTCCCTCTGCTCCCGCGAGCCGCGCGTCCCCGCGGAGCGCCTGGTCGCCGAGATGGTCCCGCCACCCCGCTTCGACTCGGTCCGCTTCAGCACCTACATCCCGGACCCGAACCAGCCGAGCCAGACGGAGGCGGTCCAGGTCCTGGAGTCCTTCGCGGCGGGACTCGGCGGAGCGCACGCGGTGGGCGGCGGCAAGCGGGGCTTCTTCGGCCTCGGCAGGCCCAAGGCGCCCAAGACCCCCGCGGGCCCCCGGGGCGTCTATCTGGACGGCGGCTACGGCGTGGGCAAGACCCACCTCCTCGCCTCCCTCTGGCACGCCACCCCCGCCGAGCCGTCCCTCAAGGCGTTCGGCACGTTCGTGGAGCTGACCAACCTGGTCGGCGCCCTGGGCTTCCAGCAGACGGTCAAGACACTCTCCGGGCACCGTCTCCTGTGCATCGACGAGTTCGAGCTCGACGACCCCGGCGACACCGTCCTCGTCTCCACCCTGCTCGGCAAGCTCGTCGACGCCGGTGTCGCCCTCGCCGCCACCTCCAACACCCTCCCCGGCAAGCTCGGCGAGGGCCGGTTCGCGGCGGCCGACTTCCTGCGGGAGATCCAGGGCCTGTCGGCGCACTTCCGCCCGCTGCGCATCGACGGCGAGGACTACCGCCACCGCGGTCTGCCCGAGGCCCCGGCGCCGTTCGGCGACGAGCAGGTGACGAAGGCGGCGTACGCCACCGAGGGCGCCTCGCTCGACGGCTTCCCGCAGCTGCTGGAGCACCTGGCCAAGGTCCACCCCAGCCGGTACGGCGCGCTGACCGACGGTGTGACGGCCGTGTGCCTGACCGATGTGCGGCCGGTTCCGGACCAGTCGACGGCGCTCAGGCTCGTGGTGCTCGCGGACCGGCTCTACGACCGTGAAGTGCCGGTGCTGGCCTCGGGGCTGCCGTTCGATCAGCTGTTCAGCGAGGAGATGCTGAAGGGCGGCTACCGCAAGAAGTACTTCCGCGCGATCTCCCGCCTCACCGCGCTGGCCCGGGACGCCAAGAGCATCGTTCGAACCGACTAGTTCACGCCAAGCCGGCCACGCATTTCAGGCTCTCTTCAGCCCGAAACCTTAAGTTAACCCTGCAAACAACTTCGAAGGGTTAACGTGTTTCTTGACCAGTCGTTGACCAACCATTGGTCTGTACAAGAGGTGTGAACTGCGGGGAGGGAGGCGAATGTTCCGACGTACGACGGCCCGTGCCGCCATGACGACCCTCGCCGCCGTCCTGCTCGCCCTCCAGTTCTTCGCTCCCGCCGCCTCCTTCGCGAAAGCGCACACAGCCGGTCACGCAGAGGCCAAAGCCAAGCCCGGAATCGCACTGCTTTCGAAGGCGCTGCGTGAGGAGTCGCTCACACCCGGCCACTGCGAGCCGGCGAACGGCCCAACCGGGCCGCTGCGCACCCGCGACCGGGTCGGCACCCTCGACTCGGGACCGCCGGCGCCCGAGCGCCCCCTGACGGCGCTGGACCCCGCGGCCGACCACGAACCGGTGGCGCCCGGCGCCGCGCACCACCGCACATCGAGACCCTCGACGGCCCACACCCCGGCCGCGCTCCAGGTCTTCCGCTGCTGAGAAGCGGAGCAGGTCCCCCACTCCGCTTTGTCCTGCCCGTCCGACGCGCCATCGCGGCGCGCCAGGAGGATCACCACATATGCAGCCCCTCATCGACAACGCCCGTGCGTTCGGACAGCGCCCTGAGGAGTTCGCCAAGCTCGCCGAAGGCCAGTCCCCGCAGGTGCTGTTCATCACCTGCTCCGACTCCCGAGTCGTTCCGGCCCTGATCACGGGCGCCCGCCCCGGCGAGCTCTTCGAGCTGCGCACCGCGGGCAACATCGTCCCGCCGTACGCCTCCGAGCACCCCACCAGCGAGGCGGCCACCATCGAGTACGCCGTGGAAGTCCTCGGCGTCAGCGACATCGTGGTCTGCGGCCACTCCCACTGCGGTGCCGTCGGCGCGCTGGTGCGCGGCGACGACCTGAACGCCGTACCCGCCGTGCGCGACTGGCTGGCGCACGCGGCCCCGCGCCCGAGCGGAGCGGCCGAGGACCCGGCCGTCGCCGAGGGCGTGCAGAGCCATGTGCTCGCGCAGCTACTGCGACTGCGCTCGTACCCGTTCATCGAGAAGAAGCTGAAGGAACGTCAACTGACCCTGCACGGCTGGTACTACGAGGTCCACACCGGCGCCGTGCGCGAACACCGCGCGGACACCGACACGTTCGAGGCGCTGTGAGCACGATGATGACCAAACACCCTCATCTGCGGCAGGACTTCGCCGCCTCCCTGGTCGTCTTCTTGGTCGCGCTGCCGCTGTGCGTGGGCGTGGCCGTCGCCTCCGGAGTCCCGGCCGAACTGGGCCTGGTCACCGGCATCGTGGGCGGCATCGTCACCGGTGCGATGCGGGGCAGCAGCCTCCAGGTGTCCGGCCCGGCGGCGGGCCTGACCGTGCTGGTCTTCGAGGCCGTGCAGGAGTTCGGGCTGCCCGCCCTCGGTGTGATCGTGCTGGCCACCGGCGTGCTCCAGCTCCTCATGGGCGCCCTGAAGCTGGGCCGCTGGTTCCGGGCCATCTCGGTCTCGGTCGTCGAGGGCATGCTGGCCGGCATCGGCCTCGTGCTCATCGCCGGACAGCTGTACGCCATGGCCGACGCCGAGGCGCCGGCCTCGGGCCTGGCGAAGATAGCCGGACTGCCCGGTGCGCTCGCCGACGCCTTCGGCGACACCGGGGCGCTGGCCTCGCTGGGGCTCGGCGCGGGCACCGTCGCCGTCCTGGTGCTGTGGAAGCGGATGCCGGGCGCGCTGCGCACGGTGCCCGGTCCGCTCGCCGCGGTCGGCCTCGCGACCCTGGTCGCGGTGGTGTTCTCACTGCCCGTGGCCACCGTCGAGGTGAAGGGGCTGCTGGGCTCGATCCAGCCGCCCTCGCTGAGCTCCTTCGGCGAACTGGCCGATGTGGGACTGCTCGCCACCATCATCGCCTTCACGCTGATCGCGTCCGCGGAGTCGCTGTTCAGTGCTGCGGCCGTGGACCGGCTGCACGACGGTCCACGCACCGAGTACGACAAGGAGCTGATCGCCCAGGGCGCGGGCAACACCGTGTGCGGGGCGCTCGGCGCGCTGCCGATGACCGCGGTGATCGTGCGCAGCGCGGCCAATGTCCAGGCCGGGGCCCGGACCAAGGCCTCCCGGGTGCTGCACGGCGTATGGCTGCTGCTGTTCGCGGCGCTGCTGCCGTCCGTGCTGGCCTACATACCGATCCCGGCGCTGGCGGGCATCCTGGTGCACGCCGGATCCAAGCTCATCCCCGTGACGGCGGTCCGCTCGCTGTGGCGCGAGCACCGCGGGGAGGCGCTGATCCTCATGGTCACGGCCGTGTCGATCGTCGCCGTCAGCATGTTCGAGGGCGTCCTCATCGGTCTCGCGCTGGCCGTCGCCAAGACAGCCTGGGAGGCCTCGCACCTCAAGCTGGAGGTCATAGACAAGGGCGCGGGACCGGTCCAGGCGTACCTGTCCGGCAACGCCACCTTCCTGCGGCTGCCCAAGATCCTCGACAGTCTGGAGGCGCTGCCTCAGGACCGGCCGGTGGAGCTGGACCTGTCCGGCCTGCACCACCTGGACCACGCCTGCCGAACGGCACTGGAGAGCTGGGCCGAACGGCACAGCGCGGCCGGTACCGAACCGGTGCGGGTCACCAGTCCCTGACGCCCGTCCTCGGTCCGGGGCCGATCTGGCCCCGGACCGAGGCATACCGCCACAGGGAACTGGGGCATATCGTCTAATAAGCGAGTACACCGGACCTCTGACGGGAGGTCGTCATGGTCGAGGAGCTGCTGGCCACCGGCGCTGCCGTCGGTGCCGCCGGGCTGGTCTATCTCGCCGCCGCGGCGCGGATCGTCAAGCAGTACGAGCGTGGGGTCGTCTTCCGGCTGGGGCGGCTGCGCGGTGCCGTGCGCCAGCCGGGGCTGGCCCTGATCGTGCCGGGCGTGGAGCGGCTGCGCCGGGTCAACATGCAGATCGTGACGATGCCGGTGCCGGCCCAGGAGGGCATCACCCGGGACAACGTCACCGTGCGGGTGGACGCGGTCGTGTACTTCAAGGTCGTGGACGCTTCCGCGGCGGTCGTCAACGTCGAGGACTACCGGTTCGCCGTCTCCCAGATGGCGCAGACCTCGCTGCGGTCGATCATCGGCAAGAGCGATCTGGACGATCTGCTGTCCAACCGGGAGAAGCTCAACCAGGGCCTGGAGCTGATGATCGACAGCCCGGCCGTCGGCTGGGGTGTGCAGATCGACCGCGTGGAGATCAAGGACGTCTCCCTGCCGGAATCGATGAAGCGCTCCATGGCCCGCCAGGCGGAGGCCGACCGGGAGCGGCGGGCCCGGATCATCAACGCCGACGCCGAACTCCAGGCGTCGAAGAAGCTGGCCGAGGCGGCACAGCAGATGGAGGACACCCCCTCCGCCCTCCAGTTGCGGCTGCTCCAGACGGTGGTGGCGGTCGCGGCCGAGAAGAACTCGACGCTGGTACTGCCGTTCCCCGTGGAGCTGTTGCGGTTCCTGGAGAGGGCCCAGCAGCCGGTGCCGGACCGCCCCGAAGGGAAGTGAACTCGCTCTACGCGCGTGGTTCACCTGGCCGGGACCAGATGGTAGACACGGCGTCGACACAGTCCTGTCCGCCAGCAGGAAGGTTCCACCATGCCCAAACACGGCATCCAGAGCCGCCGTCAGATGCTCGCCCGTACCGGCGCCTTGGGCGCTTCGATCGCCTTCGCCGGAAACCTGAGCGACCTCTTCGCGGGCACCGCCGCCGCGCAGAACCTGGGCCACACGGGCTACGGCCCCCTCGTCCCCGACCCGAACGGCCTCCTCGACCTGCCGGAAGGTTTCCGCTACCGGGTCCTGTCCCGCGAGGGCGACCCCCTGCGCTCGGGAGAAGGCAAGGTCCCGTCGAACCACGACGGCATGACCGCCCTCCCGGGCCGCCACGGCAGAGTCCACCTGGTCCGCAACCACGAGAACCGCCACACCGCGAAGCTCCCCGTCCCGACCGTCGAGGGTCTGACGTACGACCCGCAGGGCAAGGGCGGCTGTACGACGCTGACTCTGGACGCCCACGGCAAGGTCCTGTCCGAACGCGTCGCGATCGCCGGCACGGCGGTCAACTGCGCGGGCGGGCCCACGCCTTGGGGCACCTGGCTGACCTGCGAGGAGACCGAGGACAAGGCGGGCACCAACGGCTACACCAAGGACCACGGCTTCATCTTCGAGGTGGACCCGGCGAACCCGCACCGCAGCGGCGCGGTACCGCTGACGGCGATGGGCCGCCTCCAGCACGAGGCGGTGGCGGTGGACCCGAGGCGAGGCATCGTCTACGAAACGGAGGACGCCTTCCTCAAGCCCTTCGGCCTGTTCTACCGCTTCCTCCCCAACGAGCCGCTGGGCGGCGGAGGTTCCCTGCGGGCGGGCGGTCGTCTCCAGGCGATGCGCCTGCCCGGAGTACCGGACCTCTCCTCGATCCAGGAACCGGGAGCGACCTTCGAGCACATCGAGTGGGCGGACGTACCGGACCCGCTGGCCACCGAAACCCCCATCCGCCTCCAGGACTTCGGCCCCCGGGGCATCACCCACGCCCAGAAGCTGGAGGGCTGCTACTGGGGCGGCCGCTCGGTCTACTTCGTCTCGTCCTTCGCCCGCAGCGCCGAGGGCTCGGCGGCCGACCACTACGGCCAGATCTGGCGCTACGACCCCGAGCGCCGCCGCCTGTCCCTGGTGATCGTCTTCGGCCCCGACACGGACGTCCAGCTCCCCGGCGAATCACCCGACAACATCTGCCTCGCCCCCACCGGCGGCCTCATGGTCTGCGAGGACGGCAACGGCGCCCAGCACGTCTTCGGCGTCACCCGCGACGGCGAGGTCTACGCCATGGCCCGCAACGCACAGAACATCGGCACCCCGGACGCCCCCGAGTGGGGCGAGTTCGCCGGCGTCACCTTCTCCCCCGACGGCCAGACGATGTACCTCAACTGCTACACCCCGGGGACGACGTTCGCGGTGAGGGGTCCCTGGGGCGGGTGACCGGCCTCTGACCGGGTGAAACGGCACCGTGTCGGCGGCGCCCGCGATCGGACAAAGGGCATATCACCGTAATTCTCATACGGTGATCACTCGTGTACGCGGCATCACCGCCGCCTGTGTCCTGGGCGCCGCACTCGCCGCCTGCGGCGCCCCCCAGGCCCCCCGAGCCGCTCGCCCGGCCCCCTCCGCGACCTCCGTGGCCCCGTCGAAGCCGCCGACCCTCGCGCCGGGGCCCGCCGGGATCACGCCCGTGTTCAAGAACGGGAGCCGGAGCGCGGAGAAGACCGTCGCGCTCACCTTCGACGCCGATATGACCGCCGACCAGGGGCCGAGGGCGGCGGCCGGGGAGCGGTTCGACAATCCCGGGCTCATCGCCGCGCTGAGGGAGCTGGAGGTGCCCGCGACCGTGTTCATGACCGGTCGGTGGGCCGAGGAGTACCCCGCGCAGGCGCGGGGCATCGGGCGGGATCCGCTCTTCGAAGTCGCCAGTCACTCCTACAGCCATTACGCCTTCACCGAGGACTGCTACGGGCTGCCGACCGTCTCCGGGGAGCGGATGCGGGCGGATGTGGAGCGGGCGTACGCGGCCTTCCGGAAGGCGGGGGTGCCCGACGCGATGCCGTACTTCCGCTTCCCCGGCGGCTGTTACGACCGGCGGGCGCTGAAGGAGCTCACCCCGGCCGGCGTGACCGCCGTGCAGTGGGACGTGGTCGGCGGGGACGCCTTCGCCACCGACGCCGATGCCGTGGCCCGGCAGGTGCTGGACGGGGTGCGGCCGGGGTCGGTCGTCGTCATGCACTGCACCCGCAGCGCCGCCCCGGCCACCGAGCGCGCCATCCGCACGATCGTGCCCGAGCTGCGGCGGCAGGGATTCCGGTTCGTGAAGGTGTCCGAGCTGATCGGGGCCGCCCAGGACCGGCGGTGAGGGTTCTACGCTGGAGACATGAGCGACGCCGACTACTGCACGATCGCCGACTTGACCAAGCCGCCCTGGGGGTCCCCCCAAGCCCTTGAGGCAGTGGGGGAGGACGGGCCGCCGTACGCCGAGTGTGTGCTGTGCCGGGAGCCGACCGAGTACCCGGAGTCGTACAAGGGGCTCACGCTGTGCCCGGTGTGCGAGTGGCGCGAGGCCGAGCGGACCGCCTGTTCAGGGTGATCTGCGGGAGCTGACCGCGCAGGCCAGGGCGGTCGCCGCGGCCGTGAACAGGGCCGCCCCGGCCAGTGGCAGCAGGGGCAGCGGGACCGTGCCCGAGCGGGAGCCGGTGACCAGTCCGCTGACCGCGGCCTGCGCAGGCGAGCCGGTCACCACCACGGACAGCGGGGCCGTCAGCAGCATCGCGGGGATCGCGCGGCCGGTCGAGCGCAGCAGCGGCCAGGTCGTCAGCGCGCCCACGGCCGTGCCGAGCAGGGCGCAGACCAGGGCGGCGAGCAGTCCGGACGCGCCGGCCGGGAGGCGGGGCACGGTGGTTTGGTGGTCCGCGGTCGTCGGGTCGCTGATCAGCGTCACCACCAAGGTCGCCGGCGCGCCCAGGGTCGCCGCCGCCATCAGGGCCACGAGCAGGGGCGCCAGGTGCGCTCGCCCCGGGCCTACGGCTGCGGATACGCAACCCCTGGCCGCGGAGGGCTCGTTGGTGACGCAGATCCGTACCAGCCAGGCGGCGACCGGGAGCAGGCCGCTGCCGCGTAGCCGAGCGAGTCGAGTACGGCTGGCCGCTCTGGACACAGACGGCCAGGAACACGGCGTACAGGATGAACGGCGGCAGCCGGCGCTGGGAGCGGACGAGCAGGGCGGTCTGGTAGCGGAGCAGGGCGGTCATGGGGTCTCCGCACTGCCCACGGCCACCACGTGCCACGGCGGGCGGGACGTCAGCAACGCCCGGAGCAGGACGTCGGAGTGGGATGCGGGGACCGTGATGCGCCGCCCGCCGGGCCCTGGGATCGGGTTCGGCGCACTTGGCCGTAGGCGGTGCCGGGGGCGGCCGGTGATCCGGGCGGCGGCCCACGTTGTCCGGACGAAGATCGCGTTGCAGGGGGGCCATCCTGTTGTATCGCGGGTGCCGGTCGGTGGGGGCTTGTCGCGCAGTTCCCCGCGCCCCTTTGCGTCGCACCAGGTGCCGATCTCCGACTGGCAGACTGGGACACGTGAACCCAGAACCTGCGTCCGCCTCCGACAGCCCCTTCCGCTCCGAGCCCAGCGCACGCGACCACGCGCCCCAGTTCGTGCTGCCGCTCGTCGTCCGGATCGAGCGCGGGGCTCCGCCCGCCCGTACCGACGCCCTGGAGACCGCCGCCCGTGCCGTGCTGGTGATGCTCGGGGACGCGCGGTCCGCCGGGGACGGGGAGTGGGCCGAGGCCGTGCGGGACTGGCAGGACGCGCGGATCCGTAAGGTCGTACGGCGGGCTCGGGGCGCCGAATGGCGGCGGGCCGAGGCGCTGCCGGGGATCACGGTGACGGGCAAGGCGGCGGAGGTACGGGTCTTCCCGCCCGTCCCCCTCGACGGCTGGCCCAAGGACCTCGCGCGGCTCCAGGTCTCCGGTACCGACCTCGACGACCCGGAGCCGCCGGTGGCGGCCGATCCCACCGCGCCGGTGCTGTGGCTCAACCCCGACCTCGACATGTCGGCCGGCAAGGCGATGGCCCAGGCCGGACACGGCGCCCAACTCGCCTGGTGGGAGCTCTCCGACGAGGAGCGCAGCGCCTGGCGCGACGCGGGCTTCCCGCTCTCCGTCCGCAGGGCGGACCGCCGCCACTGGCCGGAGCTCACCACGAGCGGTCTGCCGGTCGTCCGGGACGCGGGCTTCACGGAGATCGCTCCTGGATCGTGCACGGTGGTCGCCGACCACCCGGCCCTGCGCTAGGGGGTGTTTTGAAAGTCCCGCACAGCACCCACGGCGCCCGGCACGCACCCTCGCCGCACCGGCCAAAGACCCAAGTACGTCCAGTACGAGGGCCTTCGTCCGGCACGCCGAGGGCACGCACCGAACACCGCGGGCACCGCACAGGACTTTCAAAACACCCCCTAGCCCAACCTCAAATGTTGCTCTGAAGCCCCGGCCGAAGGGGTTCACCTCCCGCGACCGGGGCCATACCCCCTCCACGCACGTGAAGGAGGGGGACGACGATGGAGCGACTGGGTACGGGGATCGGGTGGCGGCCGGAGATCTCGGACGCCGTGGAACGCATGCCGGGCATCGACTGGGTCGAGGTCGTCGCCGAGAACGTGTGTCCCGGGCATCTCCCCGAGGCGCTGCTGCGGCTGCGTGAGCGCGGGGTCACGGTCGTCCCGCACGGGGTCTCGCTCGGGCTCGGCGGCGCCGACCGGCCCGACGAGGGACGGCTGACCGCCCTCGCCGAGCGGGCCGAGGCGCTGGGCTCGCCGCTGGTCACCGAGCACATCGCGTTCGTGCGGGCGGGCGGCCCGCTGACCGCGACGCCGCGTCTGGAGGCGGGCCACCTGCTGCCCGTCCCGCGCACCCGGGACGCCCTCGGCGTGCTGTGCGAGAACATCCGTATCGCCCAGGACGCCCTCCCCGTGCCGCTCGCCGTCGAGAACATCGCCGCGCTGATCTCCTGGCCCGGCGAGGAGATGACCGAGGGACAGTTCCTGTACGAACTGGCCGACCGCACCGGAGTGCGGCTGCTCATCGATGTCGCCAACCTGCACACCAACCACGTCAACCGGGGCGAGGATCCGGCCGAGGCCCTCGCCGAACTCCCCCTGGAGGCCATCGCGTACGTCCATGTCGCGGGCGGCTTCGAGCGGGACGGCGTCTGGCACGACAGCCACGCCCACCCGGTCCCGCGGCCGGTGCTCGACATCCTCACCGACCTCGCCTCCCGGGTCGCCCCGCCCGGCGTGCTGCTGGAACGCGACGAGAACTTCCCCGAGCCGGCCGAGCTGGAGCGGGAGTTGGCGGAGATCCGGGCGGCCGTCGAGAAGGGCGGGCAGAAGCCGACGCCCGGCGGCACCGCACCGGCCACCGCTCCGGAACCGGCCCCCGGTCCCGCCCGCGAGCGCCTCGCCCTCTCCCAGGCCGCGCTGCTCTCCGCGCTCGTCGCCGGGACGCCCGTGCCCGAGGGATTCGACCGCACGCGTCTGGGCGTCCAGGCGCGGGCGCTCGCCGGGAAGCGGGCGGACGTCGTGGCGAAGGTCGCGCCCGAACTGCCCGCGCTCCTCGGCCCGCGGTACCGTCCCGCCTTCCTCGCCTACGCCCAGCGCAACCCCATGACCAGCGGCTACCGAAGTGACGCGCTCGACTTCGCCGGTCAACTGCTCAACGGGGAAGGGGCGTTGGACCCCGACGCCCAAAAGGACCTGAGGCAGTGGTGGCTGGAGCGCTCGGGCCCGGCCCCGCGCCCGCACTCGCGTCTGGCGCGGATACGGCGGACTTTGACCCGCTGGTGAACGAGGGGCCCCTGATCAATAACCATTAATTGAGGAACCCCCACGGCGAGCAACCACGTCCGCGAGAGCGGCGGCGGTTTAGCCGCAAAAAGGGGAACGTCACATACCGGCAACCGTCCGTCCGGATTGTGAACAAGGCATGGCGTTCTCAGGTGCGTTTGGCATAGAAACACGGCATGTTCTGGGTCCTTCTTCTGCTCCTGGCCTGGGCCGTCGCCGGCACCGCGTGCACCCGGCTGTGCCTGGCCGCCGTCCACGCTGCGGCCGCCGACGTGAACGCGGGCCGAGAGCACGATCTGACGCTGTACGAGGCCGCGTTCCTGTCGGGCGGCCCTCGCCGGGTCGCCGATCTGACCCTGGTCTCCATGGCCCGCCAGCGCCGGCTGCTGCTCGCCCGCACCGGCTGGGCGACGGTCGTCGACCCGCGCGGCCGGGACGATATCGAACGGTCCGTCATAGGGGCCATAGGTCCCGAGGGCCAGTCCCGTATCGCGCCGGTGCGGGACGCCGCTGCCGAGGCGGAGGCGGTGGGCAGCCTCGCCGACCGGCTGGTCCGGGCCGGTCTCGCCGTGCCCGACGGAGCCCGCAGCGGCATCGTGGCCGCGATCCGCCAGGTGCAGCTCGCCGCGGCGGCCGTCCTGGCGTTGGGCGCGACCGCACTGCTCATGCCGGGCGCGGCCGACATGCCCCGCCATCTGGTCGCCCTCTGGTTCGGGCTGCCGCTGGCGCTCACCCTGAGCTGTCTGGCCATCGCGCGCGCCGAGATCCACCCGTACTCGCGCTGGGCCTCCCCGGCCGGGCAGCGACTGCTGGGCACCCTGTCCCGGCACACGGGCGGCGGGGACGACCGTACGTACCTCACCACGGTCGCCGTACGCGGCGTCCGCGCGATCGGTGAGCCGGATCTGCGGGCGGCCTTCGAGCGGCACGAGCCCCTCTGGCGCGACTGACACGCGGGGGGCGCGCAGGGGGCATTGGCGCCGACACCGGCCGGACGGTGCTTGCCTTCGCCCACAGCCGAACGAAACATCCCCTTTGTTGCATCCGTGCACCGAAGGGATACGCGATGAGAGCCCCCGCCCTTTACTCGGCCGCGGGGTCGTTGCTCCTGACGACCCTCACCGCCACCCCGGCCGGCAGCGCGGAGGCCGTCCCCGGGCTTGCCGAACTGCGCGGCACCGCGGTGGCCGCCGCCCGCGCGAAGGCACGCGGCATCGCCTTCGGCTCCTGCTCCGAGGAGCAGGACATGCCGGGCAGCCTGCAGTGCGGCACGGTCAGCGTCCCGCTCGACTACGCGTCTCCGAACGGCAAGCAGATCAAGCTGACGGTCAGCCGCGTGCGGGCCACCCACAAGGACCCGCACAACAGCAAGCGCCGGGTGCCGCGGCAGGGCGCCCTGGTCTTCAACCCCGGGGGCCCCGGGGCCTCGGGCATGTACTTCCCGCTGATCGGTCTGATGCCCGAGTGGAAGCGCCTCGCGGCGGCCTACGACCTCGTCGGCTACGCCCCGCGCGGGGTGGGCCGCAGCGCTCCCCTGTCCTGCCAGGACCCCAAGCACTTCTTCAAGGGCCCCTCACAGGCGCCCACGCACCCCTCCGAGTCGTACAAGCGGGAGCGCATCGCGCAGGCCAAGGCGTACGCGCGCGGCTGCGCCAAGCGGTCCGGCAGCGCGCTGAGGCACTACCACTCCCTCAACAACGCCCGCGACCTCGACGTCCTGCGCGCGGCGCTGGGCGAGGAGAAGCTGACGTTCATGGGCGCCTCGTACGGCACGTACTACGGCGCGCTGTACGCGACGCTCTTCCCCTCGCGGGTGCGGCGGATGGTGTTCGACGCGGCGGTGAACCCCGATCCGGAGCAGATCTGGTACCGCAACAACCTCGACCAGTCTGCCGCGTTCGAGGGCCGCTGGGCGGACTTCCGGGAGTGGATCGCCAAGCACGACAAGGTGTACGGGCTCGGTGACACCCCGGCGAAGGTGCTGCGCAGCTACGAGAGGGCGAGCGCGCGGCTGGCCGCCGAACCGGCGGGCGGGAAGGTGGGGCCGGGCCAGTTGCAGGGGGCGCTTCTCCAGGCCGGGTACTACGAGGACTACTGGCCGTACCGGGCGCAGGCGCTGTCGGCGTATCTCAAGGGCGACCCGAAGCCGCTGATCGAGATCGCCGCACCGGTGCGGGAGGCCGCTGTCGAGGCGGAGAACAGCAGGGCCGTGTACACGGCCGTCGAGTGCAACGACGCGGCCTGGCCCACCGAGTGGAGTGTGTGGGACCGGGACAACACGCGGCTCGCCCGGGTGGCGCCGTTCGAGACGTGGGACAACGTGTGGATGAATCTGCCCTGCGCGTACTGGCCCGCGCCGCGTCAGCAGCCGCTCGATGTGCGGACGGGGCCCGGTGAGCTGCCGCCGACGCTGATTCTCGCCGCCGAGCGGGACGCTGCCGCGCCGTATCAGGGGGCGCTGGAGTTGCATCGGCGGCTTGGGGACTCGGTGTTGGTGACCGAGCGGGATACGGGGACGCATGGGATCGCGGGTGGGCCGAATCCTTGCGTCAACGCGTATGTGGACGCGTATTTGCTGGAGGGGCGGCTTCCGGGGCGGCGCACTGCGTGTGCGTCGCGACCGGAGCCTCGTCCTGCCAAGTGAGGTTGTCGGCCGACTGCGGGACCGTCGTGGTCGCGCAGTTCCCCGCGCCCCTAGGAAGTCATGCGAGCCCGGCGATCAAGTCGCTCACCGATTTCCGGCGGCCCGTGTAGAACGGGACCTCCTCGCGTACGTGCATCCGGGCCTCGGACGCCCGCAGGTGGCGCATCAGGTCCACGATGCGGTACAGCTCGTCCGCCTCGAAGGCGAGGATCCACTCGTAGTCGCCCAGCGAGAAGGAGGCGACCGTGTTGGCGCGGACGTCCGGGTAGCCGCGGGCCATCTTGCCGTGGTCGGCGAGCATGCGGCGGCGGTCCTCGTCGGGGAGGAGGTACCAGTCGTACGAGCGCACGAAGGGGTAGACGCTGACGTAGTCGCGGGGCGTCTCGTCGGCGAGGAACGCCGGGATGTGCGAGCGGTTGAACTCGGCGGGGCGGTGCAGCGCCATGTTCGACCAGACCGGCTCCAGCGCGCGGCCCAGCTTGGTGCGGCGGAAGAGGTTGTACGCCTCCTGCAGCTGGTCGCTGGTCTCGGCGTGCCACCAGATCATGACGTCGGCGTCGGCGCGCAGCCCGGACACGTCGTAGGTGCCGCGGATCGTCACGTCCTTCGCGGCGAGCTGGTCGAACAGCTCCTGGACCTCGTCGGCGTAGCCCGCGCGGTCCTCGGGGAGCACGTCCTTCAGCTTGAAGACGGACCAGAGGGTGTAGCGGATGACCTCGTTGAGGTCCTTGGCCAGCTTGCCCTTGTTCGGGATCCTGCCGGACTCGGTGGTGGGGGCGTCGTCACTCATGGTCCTTATTCTCCTGCTCCTCCGTGCAGACTCTGCACCGGGTGGGCGGTGAGCTCCTGCACAGCGCGCAGGTCACCGTGGATCTGGTCGACGGCCGCGTACGCGCTCGCGATGCACGCCG
This sequence comes from Streptomyces sp. P17, assembly GCF_032436805.1. NCBI lineage: Bacteria > Bacillati > Actinomycetota > Actinomycetes > Kitasatosporales > Streptomycetaceae > Streptomyces > Streptomyces sp. P17. The sequence continues at coordinate 112,943 of NZ_JAVRBF010000004.1, forward strand.
GGATGCCCACCCCGTCGTAGGCCGCGCCGCACACGGCCAGGCCAGGCACCTCGCCGAAGTGCTCGCGGATCCGGGCCACGCGCGCGTGGTGGCCGACGGGGTACTGGGGCAGGCCGTCGGTCCAGCGGGTGACGCGGGTGGCGACCGGGGTGGCGGTCAGGCCGGTCGCCGTCCTGAGGTCGTGCCGGGAGACCTCGACGAGGCCGGCGTCGTCCCGCTGGAGGATCTCCGTCTCGCCGTACCGCCCGACCGAGGTGCGCAGCACCAGCAGGTCCGGGTCCTCGTCGGCGATCCAGCCCCACTTCTGGGAGGCGAAGGTCGAGGCCTTGATAGTGCGGCCGTCGACGGGCGGCACCAGGAAGCCGCTGCCCTCGGGGAGCGCGATGTCGGCGCGCCGGTAGGCGAGGGTGACCAGGGCCATGGAGGCGTACTCGACGGCGGCCAGCTCGCTCGCGGCAGCCGGGACTTCGGCGCGCAGCAGCTCAGCGGCGGCACGCGCGGGTACGGCGACGACGACCGCGTCCGCGTGCAGGGTCCGGTCGCCGGCGACGACCCGCCAGCCGGACGCCTCGCGGCGCAGTTCGGTGACCGGCGCGCCGGTGAGGATCTCGCCGCCCCTGGCCCGTACCGACTCAGCGACGGCGAGCGGAAGCGTGCCGATGCCGCCCTCGATGCCCATGAACACCGGGCCGGTCTGTTGGCTGGCAGCCGCCTTCGCCTGGATCCCGCGGACCGCCTCGGTCAGGGAGTCATGGGTCTGCGCGGCCTGGAAGAGCTGCGGGACGGCCGAGCGCATCGAGATGCGGTAGGCGTCGCCCGCGTACACCCCGCCCAGCAGCGGCTCGACCAGCCGGTCGACGACCTCGCGGCCCAGCCGCTCCGCCACATACGCGCCGACCGCCACGTCGTCGCCGACCTCGGTGCGGGGCAGTTCGGCGTCGCGCTCGATCCGGGCGAGACCCTCCTCGGACAGAACGCCGACCAGGGCGGCGGCGGTGCCGGGCACGCCCATGACATGGCCCTTGGGCATGGGGCGCAGGGCGCCGCGGGTCCACAGGGAGGCGGTGGCGGTGGCCGGTGGCTGAAGGCGCTCGGCGAGGCCGACCTCGCGGGCGAGAGCGACGGCCTCGGGGCGGCGCGCCATCATCGACTCGGCGCCCAGGTCGACGCGGACACCCGCGATCTCGCCGGGCAGCAGCTTGCCGCCGATCCGGTCCGAGGCCTCCAGCACGGTCACACGTCTGCCGCCGGCCATCAGCCGGTGGGCCGCCGCGAGGCCGGCGATCCCGGCGCCGATGACGACGACCTGCCCCTGTTCCGCTGGAGTGTCCGCTGCGTGCATGATCCCACTCTCTCAAACGCCACTGACACTCCCGCCAGGGCCGTTCGCCCTTCGGTGCCGGAGCGCGTGTGCCCGCCCCGAGTCCCGACCGTGACCGCATCGGAACCGTCGGGGGCCAACGTCCGGGCCTCTTCCGGCGTCGAAGAAGCATCAGCCGTCACGACCCTCGGGGGTAACACCACCATGCGCGCACGACGTTCCGTACGACCCGCCCATGCCGTCGCCGGCCTCCTGCTGGCGGCAGCCCTGGCGCTGGCCGGATGCGCCGGCGGCGCCGACTCCAGCGACTCCGCCGGCAGCAACGAGGCCGCCAAGTCCCAGGCGGACAGCGCCGCGGGCCCGGCCGCCGGCGACTCGGGGGCCGCGAAGGCGGACGCCCCGCCCAAGATCACCGCGAGCCGCATCATCCGCACCGCCTCACTGACCGTGCAGGTCAAGGACGTACCGAAGGCCCTCGACGAGGCCCGTACGACCATCGAGAACGCGGGCGGCTACGTCGGCAACGAGACGACCACCCGCGACGAGCGGGGCAAGGAGCGCACCCGGGTCGTGCTGCGCGTGCCCGTCGACTCCTACGCGGACGTCCTCGCCGACCTGGAGGGCGCCGGCAAGCTGCTGGACCGCACCGCCAAGGCGCAGGACGTCACCGACCAGGTCGTCGACGTGGACAGCCGCATCAAGTCGCAGCGGGCCAGCGTGGCCCGCATCCGTGAGCTGATGGACCAGGCCACCAAGCTGAGCGATGTGGTGACGCTGGAGGGCGAGCTGAGCACCCGCCAGGCGGACCTGGAGTCCCTGCTGGCCCAGCAGGCCTCCCTGAAGGACCGCACGAGCCTCGCCACCATCACCCTCTCGCTGTCCGAGACACCGGTGAGGAAGGCGACGGCCGAGGACGACGACCCCGGGGTCGTGGACGCGCTGACGGGCGGCTGGGACGCCTTCGTGACGATGCTGCGGTGGATCGTCATGGCCGTCGCCGCGGTGCTGCCGTTCGCCGTGGGTGCGGCCCTGCTGATCGTGCTCTGGCTGCGGCTGGTCCACCCTCGTCTGACGCGCCGCACGGAGCCCGCGCCCGCGACGAGCGCGCTCGGCCCGCTGCCGACGGCCCGGCGGGCACCGGAGCCCACACGCGAGGAGGACTGAACCCGAGCCACGCCCTCCGGGCGGACGACGGGAATGTGACGACAGGCCCTAGCGTGTTCGCATGAACATGAGCCTTGGGCCGGGTGCGAGGGAACGGCTGGTCGTGATCGGCGGCGACGCCGCGGGGATGTCCGCGGCATCGCAGGCACGGCGTATGAAAAGCGCCGGTGAACTGGAGATCGTGGCCTTCGAACGCGGCCACTTCTCCTCGTACTCGGCGTGCGGCATCCCGTACTGGGTGGGCGGCGACGTCTCCGAGCGCGACGAGCTGATCGCCCGTACGCCCGAGGAGCACCGCGCGCGGGACATCGATCTGCGCATGCGCACCGAGGTCATGGAGATCGACGTGGCCGGACAGCGGGTACGCGCGCGTGACCTCGAATCCGGCGCCGAGTGCTGGACGTCGTACGACAAGCTCGTGATCGCGACCGGCGCCCGTCCGATCCGTCCGGACATGCCGGGCGCCGACGCGCCGGGTGTGCACGGAGTTCAGACACTCGACGACGGGCAGGCCCTCCTGGACACGCTGACACGCACGCGTGGGCGGCGCGCGGTCGTGGTCGGGGCCGGTTACATCGGTGTGGAGATGGCCGAGGCGCTGATCAACCGTGGTTACGAGGTGACCGTCGTCAACCGCGGCTCGGAGCCGATGTCGACGCTCGATCCCGACATGGGCCGACTGGTGCACGAGGCCATGACGGGCCTCGGCATCACCATGGTCGACGACGCCGAGGTCACCAAGGTCCTCACCGGCGACGACGGCTGGGTCCGCGCGGTGGCCACGGAGGACGCCGAGTACCCGGCGGACGTCGTGGTCCTGGGCATCGGGGTCCGCCCGGAGACGACGCTGGCGCGGGCGGCCGGCCTGCCCCTCGGCAACCACGGGGGCCTGCTCACGGACCTGGCGATGCGAGTGCGCGGCCACGAGAACATCTGGGCGGGCGGGGACTGTGTGGAGGTCCTCGACCTGGTCTCGGGCCAGGAGCGCCATATCGCCCTGGGCACCCACGCCAACAAGCACGGCCAGGTCATCGGCACCAATGCCGGCGGCGGTTACGCCACCTTCCCCGGGGTGGTCGGCACCGCGGTCAGCAAGGTCTGCGACCTGGAGATCGCCCGCACGGGCCTGCGCGAGAAGGACGCCCGCCGGGCGGGGCTCCAGTACGTCACGGCCACGATCGAGTCCACCAGCCGGGCCGGTTACTACCCCAACGCGTCCGTCATGACGGTCAAGATGCTCGCCGAACGCCGCACCGGCCGCCTGCTGGGCGTCCAGATCGTCGGCCGGGAGGGCGCGGGCAAGCGCGTGGACATCGCGGCGGTGGCCCTGACGGCAGGCATGACGGTGGAGCAGATGACGGCCCTGGACCTCGGCTACGCCCCGCCGTTCAGCCCGGTGTGGGACCCCGTACTGGTCGCGGCCCGCAAGGCGACGAAGGCGGTCCTGAAAGGCGCCTAGAAGTGTGCTGAAGATCTTGCTTGGGCCGCCCCAATCGCCCAGGTTCGCCCGCAAAAGTCGATCGGGGCAATCCGGTGCAAGTCGGGCGGGTTTTCAAGATTCTCAGTGGTCTCCTAGGCCGTCCCGCTGATCCTCGGCAGGGAAGCCACCGACGCGCTGGACGAAGCGGCGGCCACCGGCTGCTCCCCGGCGCCCGGCTTGGCGTGCGCGGCCGAGGCCCGCACGGACCGCAGCCGGTGGCTCACCGCCTCGTCGAGCGTCACCGGCCGCCCCATCTGCGCGGCCAGCCGCCCGGCTTCCTGACCCAGCCGTGCGACGTCCTCCCAGGGGAGCCGCACCACCACGGAGAGCTCCGCCTCACCATCCGGCAGCGCGTGCATCGAAGGAGCAACTCGATCGTTCATCGCCTGTCCTCACGTAGACCCGGTTGACAAGCCATACGCACGCAAAGACACCGGCGTTCACCGATTCCCGGACCGCATCCAGGGAAGAAGGAACTCGTGGTCATCCCCGTCCATGACGTGAACCCCGCACGCACCACCCCGTGGGTGACGTACGGCCTGATCGCCGCGAACATCCTCGTCTTCCTGGCCATGCCCGGCACGGTGGGCGTGCCGGGGGCCAGCCGCCTCGCCCAGACCTGCGAGCTGCACGCGTTCCTGGACCACTACGCGGCGGTGCCACGGGAGTTGATCCACGATCAGATGCCCGGCATGGTCCCCACCGGCGAGGTGGCGGTCGGCCCGCAGGGCCCCGGCTGTGTCGTCGGCGAGCCGGGCTACGACAAGTCACCCGTGCTGTCGGTCTTCACGGCGATGTTCCTGCACGGCGGCTGGCTGCACCTGCTGGGCAACATGCTCTTCCTGCTGATCTTCGGCAACAACATCGAGGACCGCATGGGCCATGTGCGGTACTTCCTGTTCTACGTCGTCTGCGGCTACGCGGCCGGCTACGGCTTCGCGCTTCTCAATGACGACTCGGGCGACCCCCTGATCGGCGCCTCGGGAGCCATCGCCGGGGTACTGGGCGCCTATCTGATGCTGTATCCGAAGGCCAGGGTGTGGGTCCTGGTGCCGTTCCTGATCTTCCTGCCGCTCCGGCTGCCGGCCTGGCTGGTGCTGGGCTTCTGGTTCGGGCTCCAGGCGGTGTACTCGTCCGGCGAGGGCGTCTCCGACGCGGGCACGGTCGCGTACACGGCGCATGTCGTCGGCTTTGTCGTCGGCATGCTGCTCGCCTGGCCGCTGAAGCCCGGTACCCCACCGCCGCCGGAACCGCGCGGCCTGCTGTTCGGCAGGCGGGCGCGGCCCCGTCAGACGTGGTGAGTCAGCGCGCGGTGTGCGTGTGGACGTACTCGACGAGCCGGGTCAGCGCGTCCGGGTCGGTGTTCGGCATGACGCCGTGGCCGAGGTTGAAGACATGGCCCTCCAGGCCCGCCGCGGCGTCGAGGACTTCCTGGGTCTTGGTCTCGACGGCCTCGGTGGTGGAGAACAGCACGGTCGGGTCGAGGTTGCCCTGGAGCGCCTTGCCGGGGCCGACCCGGCGGGCGGCCTCGTCCAGCGGGACGCGCCAGTCGACGCCGACGACATCCGCGCCGGCCTCGCCCATCAGGCCGAGCAGCTCGCCGGTGCCGACGCCGAAGTGGATGCGCGGGACGCCGTAACCGGCGACCGCCTGGAAGACCTTGGCCGAGGCGGGCATCACCGAGCGGCGGTAGTCGGCGGGGGCGAGCGCGCCGACCCAGGAGTCGAAGAGCTGGACCGCGGAGGCGCCGGCCTCGATCTGGACCTTCAGGAAGCCGGCCGTGATGTCCGCGAGGCGGTCGAGCAGATCGGCCCAGAGCCCGGGGTCGCCGTACATCATCGCCTTGGCGTTCTCGTACGTACGCGACGGACCGCCCTCGACGAGGTAACTCGCGAGGGTGAAAGGCGCGCCCGCGAAACCGATGAGCGGGGTCGATCCGAGCTCGCGGGTGAGCAGGCCGATGGCCTCGGTGACGTAGGAGACGTCCTCGGGGGTGAGGTCACGCAGCTGGGCCAGGTCGGCGCGGGTGCGGATCGGGTTCTCGACGACCGGGCCGACGCCGGGCTTGATGTCGAGGTCGATGCCGATGGCCTTGAGGGGGACGACGATGTCGCTGAAGTAGATCGCCGCGTCCACGCCGTGCCGGCGCACCGGCTGGAGGGTGATCTCGGTGACCAGCTCGGGGCGCATGCAGGATTCGAGCATCGGAATGCCCTCGCGGACCTTGCGGTACTCCGGCAGGGAGCGGCCGGCCTGCCGCATGAACCACACCGGGGTGCGCGGGACGGGCTCGCGCCTGCACGCCTTGAGGAAGGCGGAGTCGTACGTCGCTGTCGGCTGCGTGTCGTTGGCACTCACGGTGGTCAGTCTCGCACGGGGCCGATGGTCTCCCGCCCGCAGGCCAGGAGGCAGACCGGGTGTCTAGACCCGCACCGGGCGCCGATTCCCCTTAATCTTCCCGCATGGCTGCGGCTCAGGGACGACTGTCGGGTGGAATGGATGACGCGAAGGACACCGGGGAGGCTGACGGGCAGGCGAGCAGTGGTGCGCCGCCCGCCTTCCGAGCCGCGGTGGAGGCCCTGCGCGGCAGTCGGCTGAGGCCGCAGATCGAGGTGGAGTCCACGCGCGCGCCCCAGCGGCTCGCCCCGCATGCGTACGCGCTGGAGGCGACCGTCGTCGACGGCGACCAGGATCTGGCCGACGGCCGGCTTGTGCTGCTGCACGACCCGGCCGGGCACGACGCCTGGCGGGGCACGTTCCGGCTGGTGACGCTGGTGCGGGCGGAGCTGGAGCCGGAGATGGCGGCGGACCCGCTGCTGCCCGAGGTGTGCTGGTCGTGGCTGACCGGTGCGCTGCAGGCACGCGGACTGACGTACGGCGAGCCGAGCGGCACCGTCACGCGGGCGAGTTCGCACTACTTCGGCGGTCTGTCCGAACGTCCGTCGGCCTCGCAGATCGAGATCCGCGCGTCCTGGACCCCGCGCGAGGGCCTCGGGGGCGTGCCCGACACCGCGGCACATCTGGCCTCGTGGGCGGATCTGCTCGCGCAGGTCGCGGGGCTGCCGCCGGCCGGGCCCGGTGACGCGGCGGTGGTGACACTGCCGCAGCGCCGGGGACCGCAGTCGCGATGAGTGCCACCTCGACACGCATCACTTTGTCGATACGGCCACTTTCAGTCATGAGCAGACACTCGAACGAACCGATTCGCTCACCGAACGATCGACCGTACGTCCGAATTGCACCAATTGTTACTCACTAGATCGTGATCATTCTCTAAAGGACTTCAGGTTTGGTGCCGAAGACGACTGTGACCTTCAAAGCCGTCCCGCACCCCAGGAGGCCTGGTGTCCGTTCTCCTTGAGCAGCCCGCAAGCCTGGTCGCCTACCGCCCGAACAAGCCGACCGCCATGGTGGTCGTGGCCGACCCCCGCGTCCGCTCCACCGTCACCCGCCATCTGTGGGCGCTCGGTGTGCGCGACGTCATCGAGGCCTCGTCCATCGCGGAGGCTCGTCCCCGCATCGGCAACCCCCGCGACATCTGTGTCGCCGACGTCCACCTGCCCGACGGATCCGGCCTGACCCTTCTGTCCGAGACCCGCGCCGCGGGCTGGCCCAACGGCCTCGCCCTCTCCGCGGCCGACGACATCGGCGCCGTCCGCAACGCACTGGCCGGAGGCGTGAAGGGCTACGTCGTCACCGGCACCCGCACCAACGTCGGGCTCCCCACCCGGCCCGGTGCCGCCCCCATCGGTGCCGCCGCCGCCCGTATGCACCGCCGCCCCCCGGGTGCCCCGAGCCACCCGGGCGGCTACCGCGAACTGTCCGGCCGTGAGGTCGAGGTGCTGCGGCTGGTGGCGGAGGGCCAGTCGAACAAGGCCATCGGCGTCTCGATGGGCTTGTCCGCGCTGACCGTCAAGAGCCACCTCGCCCGTATCGCCCGCAAGCTCGGCACGGGTGACCGTGCCGGCATGGTCGCCGTCGCCCTGCGCACCGGCATCATCCACTGACCCCCGGCCCAGCCCTTCACGGACGTGAACGGATCGGCCGCTGGTCCGCCCCGCCCGTGCCCCACCTGTCGTGAACCGGATGATTCACCGACCTGACTGGTTTACGACCCCCAGGCGCCCGTCGACGGAACGTTCCGTCGACGGGCGCTGTCCATACACAGATACCCTTGACAGGTGACCGACGCCCAAGAGACCGCAGCAGACAGCTCACTGCGAACCACCGGAGGCGCCCCTCCGGACGACGGCGGATCTTCTGTTACGGGGGCGCCGGCCGGGGCACCGAACCCTGAACCGACTCCTTTGCTGGAACCGCGCGAAGGCATTCCGCCCGTGATCGCCGACGAGGAGTCCCTCGCCCGGGTGATCGCCGCGTTCGCCGCGGGCTCAGGACCCGTCGCCGTCGACGCCGAGCGCGCCTCCGGCTACCGCTACGGACAGCGCGCCTACCTGGTGCAGCTGCGCCGCCAGGGCGCCGGCACGGCGCTGATCGACCCCGTGGCCTGTCCGGACCTCTCCGGTCTCGGCGAGGCGCTCTCCGGTACCGAGTGGGTGCTGCACGCCGCGACCCAGGACCTGCCGTGCCTCAGGGAAATAGGCATGGTCCCCACCCAGCTGTTCGACACCGAGCTGGCCGGCCGGCTCGCCGGGTTCCCGCGGGTCGGGCTCGGCGCGATGGTCGAGAGCGTCCTCGGCTTCGTCCTGGAGAAGGGCCACTCCGCGGTCGACTGGTCCACCCGCCCGCTGCCGGAGCCGTGGCTGCGCTACGCCGCGCTGGACGTGGAGCTCCTGGTCGATCTGCGCGACGCGCTGGAGAAGGAGCTGGACCGGCAGGGCAAACTGGAGTGGGCCCGGCAGGAGTTCGACGCGATCGCGTCCGCGCCGCCGGCCGAGCCGCGCAAGGATCCCTGGCGCCGCACGTCCGGGATGCACAAGGTGCGGCGGCGTCGGCAGCTCGGTGTCGTGCGCGAGCTGTGGGAGACGCGCGACCGGATCGCGCAGCGCAGGGACGTGTCGCCGGGGAAGGTGCTCTCGGACGCCGCGATCGTGGAGGCGGCGCTCGCTCTGCCCGCGAACGTCCCTGCGCTGGCCGCGTTGAACGGGTTCGGGCACCGGATGGGCCGGCGGCAGCTGGAGCAGTGGCAGGCGGCCGTCGACCGGGCCAAGGCGCTGAGCGAGTCGCAGCTGCCGCAGCCCGGGCAGCCGGTGACCGGGCCTCCGCCGCCGCGCGCGTGGGCCGACAAGGATCCCGCGGCCGCCGCGCGTCTGTCGGCGGCCCGGGCCGGGGTTTCCGCGCTGGCCGAGCGGCTCAACATGCCCCAGGAGAACCTGATCACCCCGGACACCGTACGGCGGGTGTGCTGGGAGCCGCCGACGGTGGTGGACGCGGAGTCGGTGGGCGCCGCGCTGGCGGGTTACGGCGCTCGGCCTTGGCAGGTCGAGCAGGTCACGCCCCTGTTGGTGGCCGCGCTGTCCGCCTAGATCTCACCTGGTCGCCCCCCTCATGAACCCGTTGTAGATGAAGCGCTGCAGGAACAGGAAGACGATCAGCGTCGGCAGGATCACCAGCACCGCTCCTGCCGAGATCGTCTCCCAGTGCGCCGCGTACGGACCGCGGAAGCGGAACAGCGACGTCGAGATCACGCCAAGATCTTCGGAGGGCATGTAGAGGAAGGGGATGTAGAAGTCGTTGTAGACGGTGATCCCCTTCACTGTCACCACCGTCGCGATCGCCGGTTTCAGCAGCGGGAAGATGATCTTGCGGTAGATCGTGAAGGCGTTGGCGCCCTCCAGCCGTGCCGATTCGTCCAGGGAGACCGGGATGGACCGCACGAACTGGAGGAAGATGTAGATCGACACGATGTCCGTGCCCATGTAGAGCACGATCGGCGCCCAGAGGGTGTCGAACATGCCGAAGCTGTTGACGATCTGGAAGGTCGCCACCTGGGTGGTGACCCCGGGGACCAGCGCGGCGACCAGGAAGAGCGCGACCACCAGCTTCCTGAAGCGGAAGGTGAAGCGGTCGATCGCGTACGCCGTCATCGAGCCGATCAGAACCGTGCCGCCGATGGCGACCACCAGGATGAGGGCCGTGTTGCCGAACGCCGAGAGCATCCGGCCGTCCTGGAACGCCGTCAGGTAGTTGTCGAAGTTCAGCGGATTGCCCGGGAGCGAGAGGGCCCCGTCCGCCTCCGCCATCTCCCGGTCGGTCTTCAGGGACGTCAGCAGGACCACGCCCAGCGGGAGCAGGACCACCACGGTCGCCGCGACCAGCGACAGGTAGACGAACGTACGGGCTACGGCTCGTCGCGTCATACGAGGTCCACCTTGTCGTCGGGGACGAGGCGCCGCTGGATCCAGGTCACCAGCAGGATGATCAGCAGCAGCACGACCGCGGCCGCCGAGGCGAGCCCCGTCTTGTTGAAGCGGAAGGCCAGGTTCACGGTCTGGATGACGAAGGTCTCGGTGCCGGTCGCCCCGCCGGTCATGATGTACGGGATCTCGAAGACCGACAGCGAGCCGGAGATCGAGAGGATGACCGTCAGGCTCAGCACCGGCTTGATGCCCGGCGCGATGATGTAGCGGAACTGGTGCCAGCGGTTGGCGCCGTCCAGTTCGGCCGCCTCGTACAGCTCACCGGGGACCGACTGGATCGCGCCCAGGAAGAGCACGAAGTTCAGGCCCAGATAGCGCCAGACCGAGACGCCGGCGAGCGAGGTGTTCGCCGAGGTCGAGGTACCGAGCCAGGCGTGGTCGGTGTGCACCCCGAACAGGCTGAGCACCGAGTCGAGGGTGCCGCCGTCCTGGAAGAAGTAGAGGAACACGAAGCCGATGGCGACCCCGTTGACCAGATACGGGAAGAACAGCACGCCCTTGAAGAAGTTCCGGAAGCGGACGTTGAAGCTCAGGATCGTTGCGAAGTACAGGGCGGCCGCGATCTGGACGGCCGAGGCGGCGAGGTAGTAGCCGCTGACGAAGAACACCCGGAAGAGGTCCTCGCGGGTGAAGATCTCCGTGTAGTTGTCGGCGCCCGTGTAGTTCAGCTCGGGGCTCACACCGTCCCAGTCGGTGAAGCTGTACGCGACCATGTTGGCGATCGGCGCGTAGGTGAAGACGATCAGCAGCGTGAGCGGGGCGACCAGGAACAGCCACGGCGTCATACCCTGCCGACCGCGTCCCCGGGCGGGGGCGGCCCTCTCCGCCCCCGCTGCCGTCTTCTCGGCCGCCCGCTGCGCGGTGGCGGCCATCAGCGCTGCGCCTCGGTCCACCGCTCGCTGAGATCGGCGAAGAAGTCGTCGAGGCTGCCCTTTGTGGCGCCCCGGGCGAGGTCCACCAGCTTCTGGCGGTACTCGGGGGCGTAGATGCCGGTCTCCGACTGGTTGTCGATCTGCTTGACCTCGGCGCCCTTGGAGTCGTCCACCTCGATGAACTTCACGCCCGCGTCCTCGTAGGGCTGCAGCACGGCGGGCAGCGGGGCGTTCTTGAGCGGGGAGATCGCCAGATTGTCCTTGTCGTAGCCGGACTTGTCGGTGAACCAGTCGATCCAGGCGCGGGCCGCGCCCTTGTGCTTCGAGTTGACGTTGACCGCCTGGTTGTAGTCGGGGGCGACCGCGGCGCAGAACTTTCCGTCCGTCTGGGACGGGAAGGGCATGAAGCCGATGTCGTCGGGGTTCACCCCGGCCTGCTTCGCGGCGTCCCGGAACTGGACGATCGCCCAGGTGCCGAGCCACTGCGTGGCGATCTCGCCCTTGGCCGTACGGGCCTTGGACTCCTCCCAGTTGGTGGTGGTGGGGTCCTTCTCGGCCAGGCCCTGCTTGACGATGTCGTGCAGCAGCGTGTCACCGACGCGCAGTTCGGCGCCCTCGGCCCAAGGGTCCCCCTCGGCCAGCTTGGTGGTGGCCCCCGGATCGCAGTGGACCGAGCCGTTGACGTACGTCCAGGAGGTCAGCGTCCAGCCGGCGGCGAAGTTGGTGTAGTACGGGACGGCGTCCGTCCTGGACTTGATCGCCTTCAGCGCGGTGAGGAACTCGGCCGGGGTGGTGGGCCATTCGGTGACGCCGGCCTCCCGCCAGACCCTCTTGTTGTAGACGAAGCCGGGGGTCACACCGACCGGGCTCTGGCCGTAGACCTTGCCGTCGACGGCGGTGAAGTCGGTGAAGCGGTACTTCTCGCTGCGCTCCTGCACGGTGCCCAGCGAGGCGAAGAACTTGGGGTAGTCCGCCTTCTTGATCACCGCGGGGATCAGCAGGACGTCGCCGTAGTTCTCCGTGTTCATACGGATCTTCACTTCGGACTCGTAGTTGGTGAGCGCCTCGAACTCGACCTTGACCTTCGGATAGGTCTTGTTGAACTCGGCGGCGTACTTGTCCATCGTGCCGTCCTGCACGAGGTCGGTGCGGACGGTGAGGACCTTGATGGTTCCGCTGACCTTGGCCGGGTCGGTGGGCGCCTTGGCGTCCGCCCCCTTGGACGAACCTCCGGTGCCGGTGCACGCCGAGAGCAGCAGGGCGGCACCCGTGACCATGGCGAGGACTGTACGGCGGTACATGTGCATCAGCTCCGTTCACGAGACGGACGAGCACGTGCGGGTTGGCTGGTTCGGAACTCTGACAGCGCTTTCTCGACCGGTAAAGTCCCTATCCCGCCAACGACGGAAAAAACTTGCCCCACACTGGGGTTGACCGGTTTAGGAGTGCGCATGCTGGAGGCCACACCGCTGGGCGAGGGATGGATCCTGCGGCACGACAGGGCGGAGCTCCCGGCCGCGGTGCCGGGGTGCGTGCACACCGATCTGCTGGCGGCCGGGGTGATCCCGGACCCCTTTCTCGGACGCAACGAGACCGAGGTCGCCTGGGTGGGCCGGCGGGACTGGACGTACGAGCGGGACCTGAGCGCGGCCTCCGCACACGAGCAGACCGACCTCGCCTTCGACGGCCTCGACACGGTCGCCGAGATCCTGCTGGACGGGCGGCTGCTGGGCCGCGTCCGCAACATGCACCGCTCCCACCGCTTCGACGTGACCGGCCTGACCGGACGCCTGTCCGTGCGGTTCGTCTCCGCGTACACCGAGGCCGAGGCGATGCGCGGCAAACTCGGCGAACGGCCCGCGGCCTACGCCGAACCCTTCGCGTACGTACGCAAGATGGCCTGCTCCTTCGGCTGGGACTGGGGGCCGACCCTGGTGACGGCGGGGATCTGGCGGCCGGTGCGACTGGAGCACTGGTCGACGGCCAGGATCGCGCGGGTCCGCCCGCTGGTGACCGTCGAACCAGGCGTGGGACGCGTGGAGTTGGCCGTCGACGTGGAGCGGACCCGCGTGGAGGCACCGCTGACGGTCGAGGCGACGGTCGGCGGAGTGCGGGCGCGCGCCTCGGTCGACGGCACGCAGGGGTCGGTACGTCTTGAGGTGCCGTCGCCGCGCCTGTGGTGGCCGCGCGGTTACGGTGAACAGCCGCTGTACGACGTCGAGTTGACGCTGCTGCACGGGGACGAGCCGCTGGATGTGTGGCGTCGGCGGATCGGTTTCCGCACCGTCGAACTTGACCGGTCGGCCGACGCCCACGGCACCGGCTTCACCTTCGTCGTCAACGGGGAACGGCTCTTCGCGCGGGGCGTCAACTGGATCCCGGACGACGTCTTCCCGTCCCGGGTGACGCGGGCGCGCTACCGGGAGCGCCTCGGCCAGGCGGCCGACGCGGGCGTGGACCTGGTGCGGGTCTGGGGCGGCGGGATCTATGAGAGCGAGGACTTCTACGACACCTGCGACGAGCTGGGGCTGCTGGTCTGGCAGGACTTCCCCTTCGCCTGCGCCGCCTACCCCGAGGAGCAGCCGCTGCGCGGGGAGGTCGAAGCGGAGGCCCGCGAGAACGTCGTACGGCTGATGCCGCATCCCTCGCTGGTGCTGTGGAACGGCAACAACGAGAACCTGTGGGGTTTCCGGGACTGGGGGTGGGACCGGGCGCTGGCCGGTGAGTCCTGGGGCGAGGGGTACTACCTGGGCGTACTGCCGCGGGTGGTCGCCGAGTTGGATCCGACGCGGCCCTATGCGGCGGGCAGTCCGTGGTCCGGAAGCTGGGAGCGGCATCCGAACGATCCGGCGCACGGGACGCATCACTCGTGGGAGGTGTGGAACCGGGAGGACTACGCGGAGTACCGCGCCCATGTGCCGCGGTTCATGGCCGAGTTCGGCTGGCAGGCGCCGCCCGCGTACGCGACGCTTCGGCGGGCCCTTCCGGGTGAGGAGCTCGCGGCCGACTCCCCCGGCATGCTGCACCACCAGAAGGCCGACGACGGCAACGGCAAGCTGAGGCGGGGCCTGGAGCGGCATTTCGCCGTCCCCGAGGGGGACTTCGACCGCTGGCACTACCTCACGCAGGTCAACCAGGCACGTGCGGTCGCCACCGGGATCGAGCACTGGCGGTCGCACTGGCCGGTGTGCGCGGGCACGGTGCTGTGGCAGCTCAACGACTGCTGGCCGGTGACCTCATGGGCCGCGATCGACGGGGACGGGCGGGAGAAGCCGCTCTATCACGAGCTGCGGCGGCTGTACGCGGACCGGCTGCTGACGCTTCAAGTGCGGGAGCGGGGGCTGGTGTCGGCCGCCGTCAATCAGGGGGCGCGGGTGTGGGCGGGGGCGGTGCGGCTGCGCCGTATGTCCGTCGAGGGAGTGGTCATCGGCGAGGCGCGCTCGGAGTTCACGGCCGAGGGGCGGACGGTGGCCCTGGTCGGGGTGGACCGGGAGCTGGAGCCGGCCGGTCCCAAGGAGTTCCTGGTCGCCGACGCCGACGGGTTGCGGGCCCTGCACTTTCCCGCCCCTGACCGGGACATCCCCTATCCCCGGCCGGAGTTCGAGGTCGAGATCGTGCCGGGCGGAGTGCGGGTGACGGCCCTGACCCTCGTACGGGATCTGCTGCTCCAGGCCGATCGGCTGGCCCCCGGTGCGCGGGCGGACCGGGGGCTGGTGACACTGCTGCCCGGCGAAGAGGTGACCATCGGGGTGCGGGGCTGGGAGACTCCGGATCCCGAGACCGCCCGTTCGGCCCTGTACTGCGTGGAGCCATCCCGATGACCACTGACCGCGTCACCATCAAGGACGTCGCCGCGCGTGCGGGGGTGTCCAAGGGTGCCGTGTCCCTCGCCTTCAACCACAAGCCGGGGCTCTCCGAGGCGACCCGGGACCGGATCTTCCGGGCCGCCCGTGAGCTGGGCTGGGCGCCCAGCCTCACCGCGCGGTCGCTGGCCGGGGCGCGGGTGGACGTCGTGGGGCTCGCGATCTGCCGGCCCGCCAGGCTGCTCGGGCTCGAACCCTTCTACATGGAGTTCGTCTCGGGCGTGGAGAGCGTGCTGACCGAGCAGTCCTGCTCGCTGCTGCTGCGGCTGGTGCGGAACGTGGAGGAGGAGGTCGGGATCCAGGAGACGTGGTGGCGGGGGCGGCAGATCGGGGGTTCGATCCTGGTCGACTTCCGGGCGGACGATCCCCGGGTGGCGGCCGTGCAGCGGCTCGGGATGCCGGTGGTCGCCGTAGGGCACCCGTCGCTGACCGGTGGGCTGCCCTCGGTGTGGACCGACGACGCCACGGCCGTGACGGAGGCCGTGCGGTATCTGGCCGCGCTCGGGCACCGCCGGATCGCCAGGGTGGGCGGGGCGGCGGCACTGGGGCACACCTCGATCCGTACGGCGGCCTTCGACGAGGCGGCGCGTTCGCTGGCCCTGGCGGGGGCGTGGCAGGTGGCGACGGACTTCTCGGGGGACGCGGGGGCGCGGGCGACGAGGTCGCTGCTGACGGCGGCGGCGCCGGACCGGCCCACGGCGATCGTGTACGACAACGACATCATGGCGGTGGCGGGGTTGTCGGTGGCGGCGGAGATGGGGCTGCGCGTGCCGGATGACGTGTCACTGCTGGCCTGGGACGACTCCCAGCTGTGCCGCCTCACGCATCCGACCCTGTCCGCGATGAGTCATGACGTGCACGGGTTCGGGGCGGATGTGGCGCGGACCCTGTTCGGGGTGATCACGGGAGAGGGGCCCGGGTCGCATCCCGTACCCACCCCGGTCCTCACCCCACGCGGATCGACGGCACCCCCGCGGGTGTGACCTTCACCGCTTGGTTCTGCGGGGCTGGGCAGCTACGTTACTCATAAGTAGCATGGTCGTAAGCGCGCGCTCAGTGCATGCGTGCCGCAGCAGTGCAGTCCCGCACCCTGGAGGAGAGCCATCGTGCCTCGTACCGTCAGGGACGTCGTCTTCGTCGACGGCGTCCGCACCCCGTTCGGCAAGGCGGGCCCGAAGGGCATCTACCACGAGACCCGTGCCGACGACCTTGTCGTGAAGGCGATCCGGGAGCTGCTGCGCCGCAACCCCGGTCTCGACCCGAAGCAGATCGACGAGGTCGCCATCGCCGCGACCACGCAGATCGGTGACCAGGGCCTCACCATCGGCCGCACCGCCGGCATCCTCGCGGGCCTCCCGCAGTCGGTGCCCGGCTACTCCGTCGACCGCATGTGCGCCGGCGCCCTGACCGCTGTCACCACGGTCGCCGGCTCCATCGCCTTCGGCGCCTACGACGCCGTCATCGCCGGTGGTGTCGAGCACATGGGCCGCCACCCGATGGGCGAGGGCGTGGACCCGAACCCGCGGTTCGTCAGCGAGAAGCTGGTCGACGAGTCGGCCCTGTTCATGGGCATGACCGCCGAGAACCTGCACGACCGCTACCCGACGATCACCAAGCAGCGCGCCGACGAGTACGCGGTGCGGTCGCAGGAGAAGGCCGCCAAGGCTTACGCCAACGGCAAGATCCAGCAGGACCTGGTGCCGGTCTCGGTGCGTCGCACCAACGCGGAGGCCGGTGAGACGGGCTGGGGCCTGGTCACCGCCGACGAGCCGATGCGCCCGGGTACGACGCTGGAGAGCCTGGCCGGTCTGAAGACCCCGTTCCGCGTCCACGGCCGGGTCACCGCCGGTAACGCGGCCGGTCTGAACGACGGGGCCACCGCCTCGGTCATCGCGTCCGAGGACTTCGCCCGCGAGAACAACCTCCCGGTGAAGATGCGCCTGGTCTCCTACGCCTTCGCGGGCGTCGAGCCGGAGGTCATGGGCTACGGCCCGATCCCGGCGACGGAGAAGGCTCTCGCCAAGGCCGGCCTGTCGATCGAGGACATCAACCTCTTCGAGATCAACGAGGCCTTCGCCGTCCAGGTGCTCGCCTTCCTGGAGCACTACGGCATCGCCGACGACGACGCGCGCGTCAACCAGTACGGCGGCGCCATCGCCTACGGTCACCCGCTGGCCTCCTCCGGCGTGCGTCTGATGACGCAGCTGGCCCGCCAGTTCGAGGAGCAGCCGGAGGTCCGTTACGGCCTCACCACCATGTGCGTCGGCTTCGGCATGGGCGCCACGGTGATCTGGGAGAACCCGCACCACAAGGACGCCGGAGGCAACAAGTGAGCACCACCGCTGAGCTCCTGAAGGGCGCGGCCGAGCTGTTCCCGGACGAGGTCGTCACCCGGGCGCACGTACGCCACCTCGACCTGCCGTTCGGCGCCGGGCGCTTCGCCCTGATCACGCTGGACAACGGCTTCGACCACACCAAGCCGACCACCTTCGGCCCGCAGTCGCTGGCGAACCTCAACACCGCCATCGACCAGGTCGAGAAGGAGGCCGCGGACGGCGACATCGTCGGTGTCGGCGTCACCGGCAAGCCGTTCATCTTCGCGGTCGGCGCCGACCTCAAGGGCGTCGAGCTGCTGAAGAAGCACGACGACGCGCTCGCCATCGGCAAGGGCGGCCACGAGGTCTTCAAGCGCCTCGGGGGTCTCGCGGTGCCGACCTTCGCGTACTACAACGGCGCGGCCATGGGCGGCGGTGTCGAGGTCGGTCTGCACTGCAAGTACCGCACGGTCTCCAAGGCCCTCCCGGCCTTCTCGCTCCCCGAGGTCTTCCTCGGTCTGGTCCCCGGCTGGGGCGGCTGCACGATCCTGCCGAACCTGATCGGTGCCGACAAGGCCGTCTCGGTGATCATCGAGAACAGCCTCAACCAGAACAAGCAGCTCAAGGGCCAGCAGGTCTTCGACCTGGGCATCGCCGACGCCATCTTCGAGGGCGCCGACTTCCTGGAGCAGTCGCTGATCTGGACCGCCCAGGTGCTGAAGGGCGACGTCGAGGTCGAGCGTCCGGTCATCGACCGCGGCGAAGCCTGGGACCAGGCTGTCGCCAAGGGCCGTTTCATCGCGGACTCCAAGGTGCACGGCGCCGCTCCGGCCGCCTACCGCGCCCTGGACATCATCGCCGCCGCCAAGAACGGCGACCTCCAGCAGGGGTACGACGCCGAGGACAAGGCGCTCGCCGACCTGATCATGGGTGGCGAACTGCGCGCCGGCATCTACGCGTTCAACCTGGTGCAGAAGCGCGGCAAGCGCCCCGCCGGTGCCCCGGACAAGAACCTGGCCCGCCCGGTCACCAAGGTCGGTGTCGTCGGCGCCGGTCTGATGGCCTCCCAGCTCGCGCTGCTCTTCCTGCGCCGCCTTGAGGTGCCGGTCGTGCTGACCGACATCGACCAG
This sequence comes from Streptomyces sp. P17, assembly GCF_032436805.1. Taxonomy (NCBI): domain Bacteria; kingdom Bacillati; phylum Actinomycetota; class Actinomycetes; order Kitasatosporales; family Streptomycetaceae; genus Streptomyces; species Streptomyces sp. P17. The sequence goes on from NZ_JAVRBF010000004.1 coordinate 131,468, forward strand.
GAGCGCGTCGACAAGGGTGTGGGCTACGTCCACGCCGAGATCGAGAAGCTGCTCGGCAAGGGCCGTATCAACCAGGACAAGGCCAACCGCCTCAAGGCCCTGGTCACCGGTGTCCTGGACAAGGCCGAGGGCTTCGCGGACGCGGACTTCATCATCGAGGCCGTCTTCGAGGAGATCGGCGTCAAGCAGCAGGTGTTCGCGGAGGTCGAGGCGGTCGCCCCGGCGCACGCCATCTTCGCGACGAACACCTCCTCCCTCTCCGTCTCGGAGATGGCGTCGAAGCTGAAGAACCCCGAGCGGGTCGTCGGCTTCCACTTCTTCAACCCGGTGGCGGTCCTGCCGCTGCTGGAGATCGTCCGCGGTGAGCAGACCGACGACGCCTCGCTGGCCACGGCCTTCGCCGTCGCCAAGAAGCTGAAGAAGACCGCGGTTCTGGTGAAGGACGCCCCGGCGTTCGTCGTGAACCGCATCCTCACCCGCTTCATGGGCGAGATCCAGAACGTCATCGACGAGGGCACCCCGGTCGAGGTCGCCGAGAAGGCCGTGGAGCCGCTCGGTCTGCCGATGTCCCCGCTGGTGCTCCTGGAGCTGGTCGGTCCCGCGATCGGTCTGCATGTCTCGGAGACCCTCAACCGGGCCTTCCCGGACCGCTTCACGGTCTCCCCGAACCTCGCGGCCGTCGTCAAGGCGGGCAAGCGCGGCTTCTACGTCTACGACTCCGGCAAGCCGGAGCTGGACCCGGAGGTCGCCGCGCTGCTGAAGCAGGGCGATGTCGTCCTGACCGAGGAGCAGGTCCGCGAGCGCGTCCTGGACGCCGTCGCCCAGGAGATCGGGCTGATGCTCGACGAGGGCGTCGTCGCCGAGGCCCAGGACATCGACCTCTGCCTGATCACGGGTGCCGGCTGGCCCTTCCACCTGGGCGGCATCACGCCGTACCTGGACCGCGAAGGTGTCTCCGAGCGCGTGAACGGCAAGAAGTTCCTGGCGCCGGGCGTGGCTTCGGTTCCGGCGTAACTTCTCGCACGGCTGTGAAGAGGGCCTCCGCCTCGGCGGGGGCCCTCCTCCCGTTGCTCACACCGTCCGCCAAGCCGCCAGCGCCAGCCCCGGCTCGTCCTTCTGCCGGGCCAGTCGCAGGCCCCCGTCCGGGGTCAACGTCGCGGCCACCACCCGCCCCTCCGCGTCCTCCGCCACCGCGACCCTGGTGCCCGCCGGGAGGGCCGGTCCCGACTCCGTCCACCACAGACCCGCCGACTCCTGCTCCGTCGGATACGCGGCGAACGCCACCCGGCCGGAGGACGAGCGCTGGGCGAGCAGGGTGCAGTCGTGGCCGTCCAGGACGCAGCGGATCGCGGACACCGGCCCCGGGCCCGCGGCGGCGAGCAGGGGCATCGGGTCGCCGTCCGGACGCCAGGCGTGGAGCAGGCCCTCGGGGTCCGCGAAGAAGAGGGTCGTGTGCTCCTTCGAGGTCGGCAGGGCGCTGAGCGTCCCGGGCGCGATCCGTACGGCCAAGGGGTCGGCGGCGACCGGGCGGCCGCCGGGTTCCTGCTGGAGCCAGCGCAGAACGCCGGTCGGGTAGGTGGCGTACACCTCGACCAGGCCCGACTCGGCGGTGAGGGCGACGAGTTCCTCGCCCACCTTGGAGCCCTTCAGGTCGTGCCAGCCGTTCCAGCCGCCGCGTTCCTTCTGGTTGATGGTGTGGACGCCCTTGCCGCGATTGCGTACGAAGAGGTACGCGCGGCCCTCCGCGTCGACGGCGACCGCCGGGGTGCCGGTGCGCTCGCCCTGCTTGTTGGGGTGGCCGATGGGGAGCCAGTCCAGGGCGGCGAGGAGCGGGCGGAAGTGCGTGGAATGAACCAGGCCCGATTCACCCGAACGGGTGGGCCGCCAGGCGACGAGATGGGCGTAACCGTCCGCGCCCTGGCCCAGGGCGAAGCCCATCTGCACCTTCTGCTCACCGCCCACGCGGCGCGGGACGTCCCAGCGCCCGCCGGGGACCTGCTCCGCACGGCACAGGACGGCGTCCTGGGTGTGCCAGTAGACGCTGAGGCGGCCATCTCGACCGCGTATGAGCCAGTCGCCGTTCACCGGATCACTCTAAACGGGGGCGTCCCGGGCACCGCGTGCGACCCTGGGCCCATGGAGTCTGCCTTGCTTGTGATCGTCGATGCCGCGAACGTCGTCGGGTCGGTGCCGGACGGGTGGTGGCGGGACCGGAAGGGGGCGGCCGAGCGGCTCAGGGACCGGCTGGCGGCGGACGGGGTGCCGGGCCGGGCGGGGCCGGTGGAGATCGTGCTCGTGGTCGAGGGGGCGGCTCGGGGGGTCTCCTCGGTGGCGGGCGTGCGGGTGGAGTCCGCGGAGGGCAGCGGGGACGACCACATGGTGGGCCTGGTGGCCGCGCGGGCCGCCGAGCGCCCGTGCCTGGTGGTGACGGCGGACCGGGAGCTGCGCAGACGGGTCGAGGAGCTGGGGGCGGAGGTGGCGGGGCCCCGGACGGTACGGCCGTGACTACGGCGCCCGGACGTGCAGGACCGCGCCGTCCACCACCGCCACCTCCTCGTACCCCTCCAACAGCCGTCGCAGGGACCGGATCCGTTCGGGGGCGTACGGCTTGCCCCGGGAGTCGTCGATGATCAACCGCGGTGGGTGGGCGGCCAGTTCCCTCTGGAGCGTGGACCAGGCGCCCTCCATCGCGTACTTCTCGCCCACCCGTGGGCCGTCCCTGCCGCCGCTGTAGTTCGTGAGGAAACCCGCCGTCAGATAGCGGGTGGCCGGGGTGCGGTGCGACAGCCAGTACGTCTCCGGGTGTATGCCCCACAGCAGGATCCGGTCGCCCGGTGCGGTGCGGTGGGCGATCGCGTCCGCCAGGCGCTGGGCGTGGGCCAGTTCCGGGCGCGGGGCCAGCAGGCCCCAGGTCAGGAACAGGGTGCAGCAGCAGGCCGAGGTCACGACCGTACGCATGCGGTGGGCCCGGGGCAGGACCCGCAGCGCTGCCGTCGCCAACAGAGCCAGCGGCGGGGTCAGTTGCAGGTAGTAGTGGCCGAAGAAGTGGAAGCCCAGCACGACCGCCCCCACCGACGCCGCCAGCCACAGCCACAGGTCCGCCGGCCCCGGCCGCCCGGTCCGCAACGCCCGTACCACCGGCGGGAGCAGGCCCGCGCAGGCCCCCGTCAGGATCGCCGTGTTCGTCAGGGCCCTTGCCAGGACGTGGAGTTCGGAGCCCGTGAAGGACGCGTACGCGCCCGATCCCGTGACCGTCCAGAACAGGAACCCCTCCGGGTCGGTCAGCACCGCCGCCGTCAGTACCGGCACCGCGGCCCCCGCCGCGACCCGCAGCAGCCCGCCCCATGACGCACCGCACAGCCACAGCACGGGCAACAGCACCGCCCCGCCCGTCTGCTTGGCGAGGAACGCGCAGCCGACCGCCGTGCCCGCGGCGGCCCAGCGCCCGCGGTCCGCGCACCACATCGCGGCCGCCGTGCACGGCAGCATGAACACCTCGAAGCCGGCCGCCTGCGCGTCCTCGGGGTTCAGGCCGACGGAGATCAGCAGATACAGCACTCCGGCCGTGCGACCCGCCGTGTCTCCCCAACGGCGCCGGGCCAGGGCGGCCAGGAGCACAGCGGTCAGCAGCTGGGCCAGTACGGCGAGCAGCCGCACCGACACCAGCGAGTCCGAGCCCGCCAGCGCGAACGCCCCCTGGTACAGCCACGGTACGAGCGGGGGCTTGCGGTCCACGACCGTCTCGTACAGCTCCCCGCCGTGGGCCAGCAGGCGCGCCTGTACGGCCAGATAGCCCTCGTCGGGGTTCCACAGGGGGTGGGCGAAGGACGGGACGCGGGTGAGGCAGGCCAGGGCCGTCAGCATCGGCAGCAGGCGGCGCCAGTAACCGCGGCCGACTCGCGACGCGGTGACGGAGCGTTGCGGGGCCTGGGGCTCGGCGTCCATGGAAGTGCACGCTATCCGGCCCCGCAGTCCCTGCCTGAGCAGGACATACGGGGCCGGGACAGCAAACCGGGATCGCTACTGAGCGTCACCCCGTGGCGGCTTCATGATCTGGCCGACCGTGGTCTCCTCGTGGCGGCCCAGACGGCTGTGCGAACGGCCGTACAGGAAGTACACGAAGAAGCCGCCGACCATCCAGATCCCGAATCGGACCCAGGTCTCGGCGGGCAGGTTGATCATCAGCCAGAGCGAGGCGCACACCGACAGGACCGGGATGACCGGCACCCACGGGGTGCGGAAGGACCGGTGCAGGTCGGGGCGGGTCCTGCGGAGGACCAGCACGCCGATCGCGACGACCACGAAGGCGAACAGCGTGCCGATGTTCACCAGGGCGGCCAGTTCGGTCAGCGGGGTGAAGCCGGCGAGGATCGCGATGATCACGCCGAGCAGGATGGTCGGCCGGTGCGGGGTCCTGAACTTCGGGTGGACATGGGAGAAGAAGCGCGGCAGCAGTCCGTCGCGGCTCATCGCGAAGAACACGCGGGTCTGGCCGAGCAGCAGGATCATGCAGACCGTCGTCAGGCCGACCGCGGCGCCGAAGCTGATGAAGCCCGCGAACCAGGGATGTCCGGTGGCTTTGAACGCGTCGGCGAGCGGGGCGTCCACGGACAGCTCGCTGTAGGGCTGCATGCCCGTGACCACGATCGACACGGCGACGTACAGCGTGGTGCAGATGAGGAGCGAACCGATGATGCCGCGCGGCATGTCGCGCTGCGGGTTCTTGGTCTCCTCGGCGGCGGTCGCCACGACGTCGAAGCCGATGAAGGCGAAGAAGACGACCGAGGCGGCGGTGAAGATGCCCATCACACCGAAGTTGGAGGGCGCCCAGCCGAACATGAGCTGGATCAGCGGGGCCTGGAGACTCTCCCCGGCGTCCACGGCCTGCTGCTTGGGGATGAAGGGGTCGTAGTTGTCGCCGTCGATGAGGAACGCGCCCGCGATGATCACGGTCAGGACGACGGCCACCTTGATGGCGACGACGAGCGAGGTGATCCGCGCGGACAGCTTCATGCCGAGGACGAGGATGCAGGTGAGGACGAGGACCAGCGCGGCGGCGAGGATGTCGAAGCCGAACTCGCCCGCGCCCTCCCTGCTGCCGAGGGCCGCGGGCATCTCCCAGCCCGCGTTGTCCATGAGCGACTGGACGTAGCCGGACCAGCCGACGGCCACCACCGCCGTACCGAGCGCGAACTCCAGGACCAGGTCCCAGCCGATGATCCAGGCGGGCAGTTCACCCAGGGAGGCGTACGAGAAGGTGTAGGCGGACCCGGCGACCGGGACCGTGGAGGCGAACTCGGCGTAGCAGAGCGCGGCGAGCGCGCAGGCGACGCCGGCGGCGACGAAAGCCAGCGCGACGGCGGGCCCGGCGTTGTTCTTGGCGACGGTGCCGGTCAGGACGAAGATTCCGGTGCCGATGATGACACCTACGCCGAAGACCGTCAGATCGAGCGCGGACAGGGATTTCTTGAGCGCGTGCTCGGGTTCCTCGGTATCGAGGATGGACTGCTCGACCTTCTTCGTCCGGAAGAGGGTGCTGCTCATGGGCGTACCTCCGACGCTTGTCGTCCTCGACATGATCGAGAGGGGGCGTGGTGCGTATGCCCTGACACAAGCGATGTCACACGGATGGGCCGGTTCCACCACCGCAAGGGGGGGTGGGACCGGCCCATTCGGCGGTACTCAGTCGCGGGCGGGCTCCACCGAGTCGACCTCGGCCGGGGAGCGGTCGTACCGTCCGTCCAGCTTCGACACCAGGCCGGTGACCTGGCGGGCGATGTCCGGGGCCGTCAGGCCGATCTCGGCCATCACCTCGGCGCGCGAGGCGTGGTCGAGGAAGCGCGGCGGGATGCCGAAGTCACGCAGCGGGACATCGACGCCGGCGTCGCGCAGCGCCTGGGCGACGGCGGAGCCGACGCCGCCGACGCGGGAGTTGTCCTCGACGGTGACGACCACACGGTGCCGCTCCGCCAGGGGAGCCATGGCCTCGTCGACGGGCTTGACCCAGCGCGGGTCGACGACGGTGGTGGAGATGCCCTGCTTGTCGAGGAGGGCGGCGATCTCCAGGCACATCGGGGCGAGGGCGCCCACGGAGACCAGCAGCACATCGGGCCGGTCGGTGCCCGGCTCGCGCAGGACGTCCATGCCGCCGACGCGGCCCACGGCGGGTACGGCGGGGCCGACGGCACCCTTGGAGAAGCGGACCACGGTCGGCGCGTCCTTGACCTCGACGGCCTCGCGGAGCTGGGCGCGGACCTGGTCGGCGTCGCGCGGGGCGGCGAGCCTGAGACCGGGCACGACCTGGAGGATCGACATGTCCCACATGCCGTTGTGGGAGGCGCCGTCGGTGCCGGTGACGCCGGCCCGGTCCAGCACGAAGGTCACCCCGCACTTGTGCAGGGCCACGTCCATCAGCACCTGGTCGAAGGCGCGGTTGAGGAAGGTGGCGTACACCGCGAAGACCGGGTGCAGTCCGCCGGTGGCCAGGCCCGCCGCGGAGACGGCGCCGTGCTGCTCGGCGATGCCGACGTCGTAGACCCGCTCGGGGAAGGCCTTGGCGAACTTGTCCAGGCCGACCGGCTGGAGCATGGCGGCGGTGATGGCGACGATGTCCTCGCGCTCCTTGCCGAGCGCGACCATCTCGGCGCCGAAGACGGAGGTCCAGTCGGCGCCGGAGGAGGCGATCGGCAGGCCCGTGTCGGGGTGGATCTTGCCGACGGCGTGGAAGCGGTCCGCCTCGTCCTGGAGGGCGGGCTGGTAGCCGCGGCCCTTCTCGGTGAGGCAGTGCACGATGACGGGGCCGCCGAAGCGCTTCGCGCGGGCGAGGGCCGACTCCAGTGCCTCGATGTCGTGGCCGTCGATGGGGCCGACGTACTTGAGGCCGAGGTCCTCGAACATGCCCTGCGGGGCGATGAAGTCCTTGAGGCCCTTCTTGGCGCCGTGCAGGGTCTCGTAGAGCGGCTTCCCGACGACCGGGGTGCGGTCGAGGAGGTCCTTCGTGCGGGCGAGGAAGCGTTCGTAGCCGTCGGTCGTGCGCAGGGTCGCCAGGTGGTTGGCGAGGCCGCCGATGGTGGGGGCGTAGGAGCGCTCGTTGTCGTTGACGACGATGACGAGGGGGCGGTCCTTGGCCTCGGCGATGTTGTTCAGCGCCTCCCAGGCCATGCCGCCGGTGAGGGCGCCGTCACCGATCACGGCGACGACGTGGTCGTCGCGTTCGAGGATCTGGTTGGCCTTGGCGAGGCCGTCGGCCCAGCCGAGGACCGTCGAGGCGTGGCTGTTCTCGATGACGTCGTGCTCGGACTCGGCCTGCGAGGGGTAGCCGGACAGGCCGCCCTTCATCTTCAGCCTGGAGAAGTCCTGCCGGCCGGTGAGGAGCTTGTGGACGTAGGACTGGTGGCCGGTGTCCCACAGCACCTTGTCCTTGGGCGACTCGAAGACCCGGTGCAGGGCGATGGTCAGCTCCACCACACCGAGGTTGGGGCCGAGGTGGCCGCCGGTCTTGGAGACGGCGTCGACGAGGAAGGTCCGGATCTCCTCTGCCAGCTGGTCCAGCTGCTCCAGGCTGAGCCGGTCCAGATCGCGCGGTCCCCTGATGCGGGTCAGCAGCGGCACCCGTGCCTCCTTGCAGTAGAGCTGTTCGAGCTGTTGCCGGGCTTGTCGAGTCTAATGTTCCGCCTTCGCGGACCGCGCCCGGGCGGTGCGTCGTACATCACGCCATCGGCTGTACCCGCGATGTGGCGCTCCTACGACATGACTGTGCCCGGCACCGCCATGGGTGCCGGGCACAGGACTCAGGAGCGGGACTACAGCGTCCCCAGGGGCGCGGGGAACTGCGCGACCAGCCACGGACGGCCCGCAGCAAACGAACCGTCCGCAACCGCCACGGCGGTCCGCGGCTCCAGCAGCGCAGCGCTTACGCGCGACCGGCGGTCTTCTGCGTCTTGCGGGTGACCGCGTCGATGACGACGGTCGCCAGCAGCACGCCACCGGTGATCATGTACTGGACCGGGGAGGCGATGCCCTCCAGGGCCAGGCCGTACTGGATCGAGACGATCACGAGGACACCGAGCAGGGCGTTCCAGGTGCGGCCCCGGCCACCGAACAGCGAGGTGCCACCGATGACGGCCGCCGCGATGGCGTTCATCAGCAGGTCACCGGCGCCGGCGCCCTGGTTCGCCGAGGCGATCTTGGACGCGATGAACAGACCGCCGATGGCGGCGAAGGTGCCGGAGATCGCGAAGACCGAGATCCGGACCATCTCCACGTTGATACCCGCACGGCGGGACGCCTCGACGCTGCCGCCGAGCGCGAACACCTTGCGGCCGTAGCCGGTGCGGCGCAGGACGAAGTCCGTGAGCAGCAGGACCGCGATGAAGAGCACCACGGCCAGCGGCAGGCCCTTGTACGAGTTGTAGACCATGGCCACGGCGAAGGAGACGATCGCCAGCAGCACGGTGCGCAGGATGGTGTCGCTCAGCGGCCTCGACGGCACGCCCGCGGCCTCGCGGCGGCGGTTGCCGTAGAAGGAGCTGAAGAAGAACAGCGCGGTCGCGGCGATGGCGAGACCGTAGGCGGCGGCCACATCGGAGAAGTAGTAGCTGGTCAGCTTGGCGACGACGCCGTCGCTGTCCAGGTTGATGGTGCCGTTGTCGCCCAGGATCTGGAGCATGAAGCCGTTCCAGAACAGCAGACCGGCCAGGGTCACGGCGAAGGCGGGGACGCCGATCTTCGCGAAGAAGAAGCCGTGGATGGCGCCGGCGGCCGTGCCGGTGAGGATGGCCAGCACGAAGGCGAGCCACTCGTTCATGCCGTTGGTGACGTTCAGCACCGCGAAGGAGGCGCCCGCGACACCGGAGACCGAGCCGACCGACAGGTCGATCTCGCCCAGCAGCAGGACGAACACGATACCGACGGCGATCATGCCCGTGCCGACCATGGCGACGGAGATGTCGGAGAGGTTGCCGGCGGTCAGGAAGTTGGAGTTCAGGCTCTGGAAGATGATCCAGATGATCGCCAGACCGATGACGACCGGGATGGAACCCAGGTCGCCGGCCTTCATCTTGCGCTTGAACTCGGAGACGTAGCCCGCGAGGCCCTGCTCGCGCACCAGCAGACGGGGGTCCACCACGGTGACGGCCGCGGCCGCCGCCTCGGGGTTCTCCACCGCGTGGTCCTCGGGCGGAGTGGAGGTCTTGTCGATGCTGCTCACTTCTTGATCTCCCCATTGGTGCGCGCCGCACGACGGGTCACGGCGTTTTCCGTGGCGCCGGTGATGGCGGAGATGATCTCTTCCTGCGAGGTCGACTTGACCTCGAAGACGCCGTTGTTGCGCCCGAGGCGCAGGACGGCGACCTTGTCGGCCACCGCCTTCACATCCGCCATGTTGTGGCTGATGAGGATGACGGCGTGCCCGCGCTCGCGCAGTCGCTCCACGAGGTCGAGGACCTGGGCGGTCTGCTCGACGCCGAGGGCGGCCGTGGGTTCGTCGAGGATGACCAGCTTGGGCTCGCCCAGCATGGAGCGGGCGATGGCGACCGTCTGGCGCTGACCGCCGGAGAGCGAGGCGATCGGGATACGGACGCTGGGGATGCGGATCGACAGCGTGTCCAGCAGCTCGCGGGAGCGGCGCTCCATCTCCACCTCGTCCAGGATGCCGCGCTTGCGCAGCTCCCGGCCCAGGTAGAGGTTGCCGACGACATCGATGTTGTCGCAGAGCGCGAGGTCCTGGTAGACCGTCGCGATGCCCAGGTTCTGGGCGTCGTGCGGCTTGTTGATCGTGACGGACTTGCCGTCCCACTCGATGACGCCGTCATCGATGGGATGCACGCCGGCGATCGTCTTGACCAGCGTGGACTTTCCGGCGCCGTTGTCGCCGACCAGGGCGACCACCTCACCGGCGTGGACCTCAAGCTCTACGTCGGTGAGCGCCTGAACGGCACCGAACCGCTTGGAGACCCCGCGCAACGCCAGCACGGGCGTAGCGGACACGTGAACCATCTCCTTCGCCGCCTGACCCGGCGGGAGGTTGTGCTGAAGAGTAGGGGGAGAGTTCCGTCCGGCGCCCCGCGCCGAGCTTGCGGGGCTGTCGAGTGCGCGAGGCGCCGGAGGAAGCCTGGAGCTCAAGTCCCGTAAGGGAATTCAAGAACGAATTCCCTTACATGGAAAGGGACTTGCGGCTACTTACTCAAGGCCGATCTTGTCGCAGGCCGTCTTGTACTTGGCCGTGCAGATCTCCGCGACCGTGTAGACGCCGTCCTTGATGACGGTGTCCTGGATGTTGTCCTGGGTCAGCGAGGTGACGTCGACCAGGACGGAGGGGATGCCCTTGTTGGTGGGGCTGTCGACCTTGTCCTTGGCGACGGAGTCGAGCGACTTGCCCTGGGCGAGCGCGACGGCCATCTCGGCGGCGGCGTCGGCCTCGGGGGCGTACGGCTTGTAGACGCTCATGTACTGCTCACCCGTGACGATGCGCTGCACACCGGCGAGCTCGGCGTCCTGACCGGTCACCGGGACGTCGTCGAGGCCGGCGGCCTTGAGGGCGGTGATGATGCCGCCCGCCATGCCGTCATTGGCGGAGTAGACGCCGATGATCTTGTCCTTGCCGATCGCCGAGATCGCGCCCTCCATGTTGGCGTTGGCGTTCTCCGGCTTCCACTCCTTGGTGTCGTACTCCTTGCCGATGTTCACCTTGCCGTCGAGGACGGAGTGCGCGCCCTCCTTGAACTGGGCGGCGTTCGGGTCGGTGGAGGAGCCGTTCATCATGACGATCTGGCCGTCCTTGGCCTTGTCGCCAAGGGCCTCCAGGAGGGCCTCGCCCTGGGTCTTGCCGACCGTCACGTTGTCGAAGGACGTGTAGGCGTCGATCGGACCCTGCGCCAGGCGGTCGTAGGCGACGACCGGGATGCCGGCGTCCTTGGCCTTCTGCACGGAGGACTTGATGGCCGCGGAGTCCACCGCGTCCAGGATGATCACGTCCACCTTGTTGGTGATCATCGAGTCGACCTGCTGGCTCTGCGTGCTGGCGTCCTGCTTGGCGTTGGCGTAGACGACCTCGCCCTTGCCGTTCGTCAGCTCGCCGATCTTCTTCTCGATGAGGGGGCGGTCGAACTTCTCGTACCGCGCGGTCTGGTTCTCCGGAAGGAGGAGACCGACCTTGATGTCGTCGCCCTTCGCGGCGGCCGACGTGGTGGAGTCCTTGTCGCCCGCTTCATCGGCGCTGCCACAGGCGGCCAGCGAGACGGCCATCGCACCTGCGGCAACGGCAAGAGCGGCACGACGCATACGCGTGTTCACTTCAGAAACCTCCCTGACGAGGCCGCGTCGTTGCGGCCGAGGTGGCTGGAAGTCAACTCGGCCACGCGTGCGACGTCAAGAAGTAAATCCTTAACGGGTTGGCAACGGTGCCATCCGTTCTCTAAGTGAAGGCGGGTGCAGCCGCGTGCAGGGTGCCGTCCAAAAGTGTCGAATCGCCCATCTCGCTGAGTGCGAGAGCGAGCGCTCCGAGCACCTCCGCACGGCCCCCAAGAGCCCCTGGGAGAACGGAGAGTTGACGTGCCGCGCTGGGGATCGCGTACCGGCTCACGGACTCCCTGATGGGCCCGAGAACCAGTTCGCCGGCCTCGGCGAGATCACCGCCGAGGACCACCCGGCTCGGGTTCAGAAGATTGCAGAGATTGGCGACTCCACTGCCGATGTGTCGGCCGACGTCGGCGATCACCCGACGGCAGCCCGGGTCTCCGTCCCTGGCCAGCCGTACGACACCCTCCATGGTCAGATCGTTGCCATGACTGGGCTGGAGCAGCGGGAGCACATAGCGCGCGGCCGTGAAGGTCTCCAGGCAGCCACGGTTTCCACAACGGCAGACCGGGCCGGACTCGTCAAGTGTAATATGTCCTATTTCTCCGGCCGTGCCGCCCGGACCCCGGTAGATCTTGCCGTTGATCACCAGACCCGCGCCGACACCGCTCGCGACCTTGATGTACGCCAGATCCCGCACCCCACGGCCGCTCCCCCAGACCATCTCACCGAGGGCGCCGAGGTTGGCGTCGTTGTCCACATGGACCGGCACACCGAGCCGTCCGCGCAGTTCATCGGCGGGTTTGGTGCCGGTCCAGCCCGGCAGGATGGCGGTCGAGCCCAGGGTTCCGGACTCCACGTCGATCGGTCCCGGCACGCCAAGACCCACGCCCGCGATCTTCGAGCGGTCCACCCCGGTCGCCGCGATCAGGCGGTTGACCAGCTCTTCCGCCCGGTCGAAGCCCTGCGTCGAGGAGGCGTCCACATCCAGCGGCTCGGACTCCTCCGCCAGCACCTGATGGGCGAGGTTGCCGACCGCGACCCTCAGATGGGTGTGCCCGAAGTCGACGCCGATGACGATGCCGGCATCGCCGCTCAGGCTGACGCTGCGGGCCCGGCGGCCGCCCGCCGAAGTGGGCGTGACCTCGACGGTTCCGCCGTCCTTCAGCTCCCGGACGATATTGGATACCGTCGCCGCCGACAGACCCGTCGTCCTGGCGATCTCCGCCTGGGTGAGCGAACCCGCCAGCCGCACGGCCCGGACGACCCGCTCCAGGTTGGCTCGGTGCAGCGACGACTGCGACCCCGGAGTCTCCACGACGACCTCCTGCGCGCGGGACCGCTTCAGTGAGGCCCCGTCTATGTCCAACTAGTGAACTCTAAGCTGAGCCGTTCGGGTTGCCTCCCGTCAAGAGGTTGAACAGTATCCGGGGTCCAGGGCACACCGGCGCACGCCGCTCCCAGGGAGGGGAACGGCGTGCGTACGACTGACTGCCGAGGGTTACTTCGAGGCTTACTTCAAGGTCGCGGAGGTAAGACCCGCCTGCACCTGACGCTGGAACGACAGGTACACGACCAGCATGGGGATCATCGCGATGGTCACGCCCGCGAAGAGCACCGGAAGGTCGGAGGCGTACCCCTGCTGCTGCTGGAGCTGGATGAGCCCCTGGGTCAGCACATAGCGCTCGGGATCGTCCCCGCTCTGCGGCTGCATCAGCACCGTCGGCAGGATGAACTGGTTCCACTGGCCGAGGGTGTTGAAGATGCCGACGCTGAGCAGTCCCGGCTTCGCCATCGGCATCATGACCTGGAAGAAGGTCCGGGTGTGCGAGGCGCCGTCCAGGATCGCCGCCTCGAACACCGCCGAGGGCAGGGTCCGGAAGAAGGCGTGCATGAAGAACACCGTGAACGGCATCGAGTAGGCGACGTACACCAGGATCAAACCCTGGTAGGTGTTCAGCATGTCCAGCCGTTTGACCATGAAGAACAGCGGGACCAGCGCCAGGAACACCGGGAACATGGCGCCCGCGACGAAGAAGTAGTACAGGAACCTGTTGCCCCAGAACTGGTAGCGGGCCAGCACGTACGCCGCCATGGAGCCGAGCAGCATGGTCAGCGGCACCGAGAAGACCAGCACGATGACGGTGTTGAGGAAGTAGTCCCCGATGCCCTTGTCCCAGGCCCGGGAGAAGACGTCCAGGGACCAGTTCTCGGGCCAGCCGAAGGCCGAGGAGCCGATCTGCACATCGGACTTGAAGGAGCTGAGCACCAGCCACAGCAGCGGCAGCACGATCAGCAGCGCCCACAGGGCGAGGAAGCCGTGCGAGAAGACGTTCAGTACGACGCCCTCGCTGCGTTCGTCGCCCGGGCGGGCCGGGGCCTTGTGCACCGGCGGCCGCCCGGTGGGGGGCGCGGATTCCTTGATGGGTGCGCTCATCGTCGTCTTCTCTCCCGCTCAGAACTCGATGCGCTCACGGCGGGTGGCGCGCAGCGTGACCACGGACACGATCAGGGTGAGGAGCAGCATGATCACGCCCATGGCACAGGCGTAGCCGCTCTTTCCGTACAGCAGGAAGTTGCGCATCATCACCGTCGCCATGACCTCGCTGCGGTGATCGGGGCCGCCGCCGTAGTCACCGGAGGTCATGGTGGTGACCAGGATGAACATGTCCATCGCGGCGATACCGAGGTAGACCCAGGCGGTCTGCACGGAGTCCCACAGCAGCGGCAGGGTGATGCGGAAGAACGTGTGGGCCCGGCCCGCGCCGTCGATCAGCGCGGCCTCGTAGATGTCCCGGGGGATGGACTGCATCGCGGCGGAGAACAGCACCAGGTAGAAGCCGACGCCGTGCCAGACGACGACCGCGATCAGCGCCCAGAGCACGATGTCGGGCTCGTTGAGCCATTCGACGGGGCTGTTCTCGTCGACCAGGCCGAGCTTGATCAGGGCGCCGTTGAGCATGCCGCCGCCGTCACTGCGGTACACGGCGCCGAAGAGCACGGCGAGGATCGCCAGCGACAGGACCTGCGGGAAGAAGTAGACGACCTTGTAGAACCAGGAGCCCGCCACCCCCGAGACCCCGCCGGCCCGCCCGCGCCCGCCCGCGTTCAGCATGAACGCGAAGAACAGCGCCAGCAGGATCGTGATCCCCGGGATGAAGATCAGGAACAGGATGTTGTGCCAGATCGCCCCCATGAAGATGTCGTCCTTGAACAACGCGATGTAGTTGTCCAGGCCGACGAAGTTGAAGGTCTGCGACTGCCCTTTCCAGTCGGTCAGCGAATAGCCGAACGTCTGGATGTACGGCCAGATCACAAAGATCACATAGAGCGCCACGGGAGCGAACAGAAATCCCGCGACGAACCGGTGCTGCCCTTTACGCATAGGCGTTTTCCTGCTCCTGAAGTCCCGTTCCGGGCCGGTGATGTCCGGCCCGGAACGCGGTCGGTCGAGCGGGATCAGTCCCGACGGTTGTTCTTGGAAGCCGGGTCCTTGGCCTGCTTGTCGACCGCGGCCTGCGCCCGCTTCAGCCACTCCTTGGGCTGAATCCGCTTCGCCATCAGCTCGTTGGACGCGTTTTCGATGGCCGTACCCATCTCGCTGTACCACTCCGTGTACAGGAACCGGAAGGTGTTGTCACCGGCGGCCTTGGAGGCCTCCACCGTGGACTGGGTACCGGGCCGCAGCTGGACGCTGGAGTCCACCCCGTCCTGAAGAATCGTAAGGGAGTTCGCCTCCTTCGCGAACAGCGTCGACCACTCCTTGGACAGCATCATCCGCATGAACTCCTTGGCCGCGGGCAGGTTCTTCGCCTTGGCCGGGATGATGAACGGCTCCCCGGAGCCGGCCCGGATCGCCTCGACCGGCAGCTTGCTGTCCGGCAGCAGCGGCATCGGCAGGAACTTCATGTCGAAGTCCTCCGGCGTCTGCTTCAGCTGCTCGTTCTCCAGCCAGGAACCGCTGGTGATGAAGGCCGCCTTGTACTGGTTCCACCGGGTCTGCGACTCGGTGTGCGTCAGGCCGTTGGTGCCGGGCATCAAGTAGCCCTTCTCGACGACCTCGTAGATCGCCTCGATGGCGGCCGTCGCGGCGTCGGAGCCCACGAACGCGTTGGGTTCGAGGTTGTCGATCGCCTTCATGGCGTCAAGACCGCCGGTCTTGGCGATCAGGTCCATGATGGCGACATTGATGTAGTACGGGTACTTGCCCTGGTGGGCCAGGCCCCCGATGCCCTGGGACTTGGCGTCCTTGCAGATGGCGAGGAAGTCGTCCCAGGTCTGGGGCGCCTCCCAGCCCTTCTCCTGGAAGAGCTTGCCGGAGTACCAAAGGCCCCACACCGTGTAGATGTAGTTGAGCGCGACGACCTTGCCGCTCTGCATGCCCGCGTCCAGCGTGCCCGGGATCAGGGTGTCGCGGACCTTCTTGCTCGGGTCGTCGATCGACGGGGCGTCCAGGACCTCGGCGAGGTCGAGGAGCTGGCCGTTCTTGTGGAGCACGTCGATCGGGATCTGTTGGGCGCCCGAATCGTCCACGATGTCCGGCGGGTTGCCGGCGTTGAAGCGCGGCTGGAGCTTGCCGGTGATCTCCTGGGTGCCGGTGTGGGTGGAGGTGACCCCCCACTTCTTCTTGAAGGACGCCTCCCACGCCTTGGCGTAGTCGTCGCCGTAACCGCCCTTGAAGACGACGACGTCGAGCTTGCTGCCCTCCTTCACACCGAACGGGTTCTTCTCGGACGTCTTGCCCTCGGTGTCGTTTCCGGACTCGTCTCCTCCGCCACCACTGGCGCATGCGGACAGGAAGCTCATCGTGGGTACGGAGATCAGACCGAGTGCGGCGGACCGCTTGATCAGATCGCGGCGGTTGGTGCCCCCGGTTGTGCTGTTCGGGTCGGAAGTGGATCCCATGCTCAAGTCCTCGCCTTCTCCAGGACTCAGGCGGTGAACCGGATCCTCCCGGGCACCGCGGTCAGGTCAAGCAGGGTCGTGCAGGACGTACCGTGAATCGCCGACAGGTATAGTCCACTTCCCGCCAGCGGAGCAAGATCGAATGCAAGGTTGGCCATGGGTCTTTTCCGAGTTGAGACCTCTCGGAAATACGGGCGGGCTGTGCCCCGCCTGATGGAAATATCCTCGCCATCCCCCCGAATGCCACAGCCAACGCCCTTGACACAACAGGCAACTTGAGCCACAACTAATCCTTGCGCACCGAAGCTGACAACGTTGTCCAGAGCGCAGGGAGAGTGCTTGCCGATGAGGCACAGACGTGGCACGGCGGTCGTGTGGACGACCGCCTTCGCTTTGGCGGTGGGGTCACAGGGCGTCACGGTGGCCCTGCCCGAGGCCCCCGCCGTCGACCGGGAGTTCAGCTCCTCCTTCGAGACCGGCGACCCTGCCCCCACCTGGCTCAACACGGTCGATGAGGCCCCGGACGGCTCGAAGCGGGCCGCGGGCGTCGACGGCGGTTACAGTTCCGGCATTCCAGGCAATGTGACCGACCATGTCACGGACGTACGGGCGAACGGCGAGAACTCGGGCGCCGGCGAGGTGAAGGAGAACCTCGTCGACGGCGAGCCGAGCAGCAAGTGGCTGGTCTTCCAGCCCACCGGATGGGTCGAGTTCGATCTGGACAAACCGGTGAAGGTGGCGAAATACGCGCTCACTTCGGCCAATGACTTCGCCGAGCGCGACCCGCGGGACTGGATCCTGAAGGGCTCCACGGACGGCACGGACTGGACCACCCTCGACACCCGCTCCGGGGAGACCTTCGCCGAGCGGTTCCAGACGAAGACGTACGACATCGCCGAGCCGGCCGAGTACCAGCACTTCCGGCTTGAGGTCACCCGGAACAACGGCGCCTCCGGCATACTCCAGCTCGCCGACGTCCAGTTCTCCACGGGCGGCGGCGAGGGGCCGGTGCCGCAGGACATGCTCTCGCTCGTCGACCGCGGTCCGAGCGGCTCGCCGACGGCGAAGGCGGGCGCGGGCTTCACCGGCAAGCGGGCGCTGCGCTACGCGGGGCGGCACACGGCGGACGGGCGAGCGTACTCGTACAACAAGGTCTTCGACGTGGACGTGGCGGTCGGCCGCGACACCCGGCTGTCGTACCGGATCTTCCCGTCGATGGCCGACGGCGATCTCGACTACGACGCCACGAACGTCTCCGTGGACCTCGCCTTCACGGACGGCACCTACCTCAGCGACCTGAAGGCCACCGACCAGTACGGGTTCGCGCTGACGCCGCAGGGGCAGGGGGCGTCCAAGGTCCTCTACGTCAACCAGTGGAACAACGTCGTCTCGCGGATCGGCTCGGTCGCGGCCGGTAAGACGGTGGACCGGATCCTGGTCGCCTACGACTCCCCCAAGGGCCCGGCGAAGTTCCGGGGCTGGCTGGACGACGTGGCCCTGGAGAACGTGCCGCAGGAGCGGCCGAAGGCCCATCTGTCGGACTACGCGGTCACAACCCGGGGCACCAACTCCAGCGGCGGTTTCTCGCGCGGCAACAACTTCCCGGCGACGGCCGTGCCGCAGGGCTTCAACTTCTGGACGCCGGTCACCAACGCGGGCTCGCTGAGCTGGCTGTACGACTACGCACGTGCGAACAACGCGGACAATCTGCCCACGATCCAGGCATTCAGCGCGAGCCATGAGCCGAGCCCCTGGATGGGCGACCGGCAGACCTTCCAGGTGATGCCGTCCGTGGCGTCCGGCACGCCGGAGACCGGCCGGGAGGCCCGCGAGCTGGCCTTCCGGCACGAGAACGAGACCGCGCGGCCGTACTACTACGGGGTGCGGTTCGAGAACGGGCTCAAGGCGGAGATGACGCCGACCGACCACGCGGCCGTCCTGCGCTTCACCTACCCCGGCGACGACACGAGCGTCGTCTTCGACAACGTCACCGACCAGGCGGGCCTGACCCTCGACAAGGACAGCGGGACCTTCACCGGGTACTCCGACGTGAAGTCCGGGCTGTCGACCGGCGCCACACGGCTCTTCGTGTACGGCGAGTTCGACAAGCCGGTGTCCGAGGGCGAATCCAGCGGCGTCAAGGGGTATCTGCGCTTCAAGGCGGACGATCGGACCGTCACCCTGCGGATCGCCACCTCCCTCATCAGCGTCGACCAGGCCAAGGCCAATCTGCGCCAGGAGATCCCGGACGGCACCTCCTTCGAGGCCGTCAAGAACCGCGCCCAGCGCCAGTGGGACCGCATCCTCGGCAAGGTGGAGGTCGAGGGCGCGACCCCGGACCAGCTGACCACCCTGTACTCCAGCCTGTACCGGCTGTACCTGTACCCCAACTCGGGCTTCGAGAAGGTCGGTTCGAAGTACCAGTACGCCTCGCCCTTCTCGCCGATGCCGAATCCGGACACCCCGACGCACACCGGGGCGAAGATCGTCGACGGCAAGGTGTACGTCAACAACGGCTTCTGGGACACCTATCGGACCACCTGGCCGGCGTACTCCCTGCTGACGCCCTCTCAGGCGGGCGAGATGGTCGACGGGTTCGTCCAGCAGTACAAGGACGGCGGCTGGACCTCACGCTGGTCCTCGCCGGGTTACGCGGACCTGATGACCGGCACATCGTCGGATGTGGCCTTCGCGGACGCCTACGTCAAGGGCGTCGGTTTCGACGCGAAGTCGGCGTACGACGCGGCCGTGAAGAACGCCACCGTGGTGCCGCCCTCCTCGGGCGTGGGCCGCAAGGGCATGGCGACCTCACCGTTCCTCGGCTACACCAGCACCGACACCCGCGAGGGCCTGTCCTGGGCCCTGGAGGGCTACCTGAACGACTACGGCATCGCGCGGATGGGCCAGGAGCTCTACAAGAAGACCGGTGAGAAGCGCTACAAGGAGGAGTCGGAGTACTTCCTCGACCGCGCCCAGGACTATGTGAACCTGTTCGACTCCAAGGCCGGGTTCTTCCAGGGCCGGGACGCCAAGGGCGACTGGCGGGTCGAGTCGGCGAAGTACGACCCGCGGGTGTGGGGTTACGACTACACCGAGACCAACGGCTGGGGGTACGCCTTCACCGCCCCGCAGGATTCCCGCGGGCTCGCCAACCTCTACGGCGGCCGCGGCAAGCTCGCCGACAAGCTCGACGAGTACTTCTCCACCCCGGAGACCGCTTCCCCCGACTTCGTCGGCTCCTACGGCGGTGTCATCCATGAGATGACGGAGGCGCGGGACGTCCGGATGGGCATGTACGGGCACTCCAACCAGGTCGCCCACCACGCCATCTACATGTACGACGCGGCAGGGCAGCCGTGGAAGGCGCAGAAGAGTGTCCGCGAGGTGCTCTCCCGTCTCTACACCGGCAGCGAGATCGGTCAGGGCTACCCCGGCGACGAGGACAACGGCGAGCAGTCGGCCTGGTTCCTCTTCTCCGCGCTCGGCTTCTACCCGCTGGTGATGGGAAGCGGCGAGTACGCCGTCGGGTCGCCGCTGTTCACCAAGGCGACCGTGCGTCTGGAGAACGGCGAGGACCTCGTCGTCAAGGCACCGAAGAACAGCGCCCGCAATGTCTATGTGCAGGGTCTGAAGGTCAACGGCAAGACCTGGACGTCGACTTCGCTGCCGCACAAGCTGCTCGCGAAGGGCGGCGTCCTGGAGTTCGACATGGGCCCGCGGCCGTCGTCCTGGGGCACCGGCAAGAACGCGGCGCCCGTGTCGATCACCAAGGACGACAAGGTGCCGACGCCCCGGGCGGACGTCCTGAAGGGTGAGGGCGCCCTGTTCGACAACACCTCGGCGACCCAGGCGACGGTGACCTCGGTGGACCTGCCGGTGTCCGGCAGAGCCCAGGCCCTCCAGTACACGCTGACCTCGTCGGACCGCACCAGGGCGCCGACCGGCTGGACCCTCCAGGGCGCCTCCGACGGGACCGAGTGGACAACCCTGGACCGGCGTACCGGTGAGTCCTTCGCATGGGACCGGCAGACCCGGGCGTTCTCGGTGGGGTCACCGGGTACGTACGAGAGGTACCGCCTGGTGCTGGACGGCGAGGCGACCGTTTCGGAGGTCGAACTCCTCGCCGGATGAGGAGAGTTGGGGACTCATGCCGCTTCCCGTGCCCGTGCTGCCGGAGGGTGTCGACCCGGCCTGGCTGCCGCCCGGCGCCTTCCGGCCGCTCGGCAGCCGGGGGATCCTGATCCGCGGATCGGGTCCGCTGGTGGACACGGTGCACCGTGAAGTGGCGCAGGCCTGTGCCCGGTTCGGGGGAAGCGTCGAGCGCGACGCCTCCCCCGAACCGTGCGACCTGGTGCTGGAGCTGACCGGCGAGGACGGGAGCGAGGCGTTCGCCTTCGAGCGCGGCGACGGCTGTACGAGAGTCACCGCGTCCGGCCAACGCGGGCTCCTCTACGGCCTGTTCCATGTCGTACGGCTCGGCGAGGACGCCTTCCGGGGCGAGCGGCCACGGCAGAGGTACCGCCCCGCGGCGGGGCTGCGGATGCTGGACCACTGGGACAACGTGGCCGTGCATCCGGTGATGGGCCAGGTGGAGCGCGGCTACTCCGGCGGCTCCCTGTTCTGGCGGGACGGACGGGCGCGCGGCGATGTGGAGCGGGTGCGGGTCTACGGCAGGCTGCTGGCGGCCTGCGGGATCAATGCCGTGGCCGTCAACAATGTCAATGTGCACGAGACCGAGGCCCGGCTGCTGACCGAGCGGATCGGTGAGGTGGCCCGGATCGCCGACGCGCTCAGGCCGTACGGGATCAGCACGCATCTGTCGGTGACCTTCGCCGCGCCGATCGTGCTCGGGGGCCTGGACACGGCCGATCCGCTGGACGCCCGGGTGCGGCGGTGGTGGGAACGGGCGACCGCCGATGTGTACGCGGCGATACCGGACTTCGGCGGGTACGTGGTCAAGGCGGACTCCGAGGGCCGGCCGGGCCCGTTCGCGTACGGCCGCAGCCATGCCGACGGCGCGAACATGCTGGCGGCCGCGCTGGCCCCGTACGGCGGCACGGTCCGCTGGCGGGCGTTCGTCTACGACCACCGCCAGGACTGGCGGGACCGCTCGACGGACCGGGCGCGGGCCGCGTACGGCCATTTCCGGCCGCTGGACGGGGAGTTCGCCGAGAACGCGGTGCTCCAGGTGAAGCACGGGCCGATGGACTTCCAGGTGCGCGAGCCCGTCTCGCCGCTGATCGGCGCGATGCCGGACACCCGGCTCGCGGTGGAGCTGCAGGTCACGCAGGAGTACACCGGGCAGCAGCGGCATGTGTGCTGGCTCGGTCCGATGTGGAGCGAGGTTCTGCGGTTCCGCCCCGACGGCACCCACCGGGTCGGAGAGCTGGCCGACGGTCTGGTCGCCGTGTCCAACGCCGGTGACGACCCCTTCTGGACCGGGCATCCGCTGGCCCAGGCCAACCTGTACACCGTCGGGCGGCTGGCCTGGGACCCGGGCGCCGATCCGGGCACGGTGCTGGACGAGTGGATCCGGCTGACCTTCCCGGACGCCCCCGAGCGGCTCGTCGGCGGGCTGCACGCCGTGCTCGACGGCTCCTGGCGGACGTACGAGAAGTACACCGCGCCGCTCGGGGTGGGGTTCATGGTGCAGCCGGGGCACCACTACGGGCCGAGCGTGGACGGCTACGAGTACAGCCCCTGGGGCACGTATCACTTCGCCGACCGGGACGGCGTCGGCGTGGACCGGAGCGCGGCGACCGGCACCGGGTACGCGGCGCAGTACGCCAAGCCCTGGGCCGAGGTCTACGAGTCGTCGTCGTCCTGCCCCGACGAGCTGCTGCTGTTCTTCCACCATGTGCCGTACGGGCATGGGCTGCGCAGTGGGAAGACGGTGATCCAGCACATCTACGACACGCACTTCGAGGGCGTGGAGGAGGTGGAGACGGCCCGGGAGGTGTGGGCCTCGCTGAACGGGCTTGTCGATCCGGCGCGCCATGCGCGGGTGGCGGAGCGGTTCGAGGAGCAGCTTCGCAGTGCGCGCGAGTGGCGCGATCAGATCAACAGCTACTTCCTGCGCAAGTCCGGGGTGCCGGACGCACAGGGCAGGGTCATCTACTGAAGCCGCAGGACGGCCACGCCGAGCAGGTCGAGGGTGAACGGGGCGTGTTCCTCGACCCGTTTTCCGGTCAGCAGGTCGGTGGCGGTCGCCGTCGCCGTCAACCGGGCCGCTTCCGCAGCGTGGTTGAGGACGAACAGCAGGTGAGTGCCGTCGGGGGCCACCCGGGTCGCGGTCTCCACCTCCGGCCGGTCGGCGTAGGGGCCGAGCAGGCCGTGGCGGGTGAGGATGCGGCGTACGACCCAGTCCACGCCGGGCCGCTCCAAGGCGGTGGCGACGTACCAGGCCTCGCCCCTGCCCGCCTTGTTGCGGGTGACGGCGGGGGTGCCCGCATAGAAGTCGGTGCCGTAGGTGCCGATCGGGGTGGCGCCGCGCAACTGGACGAGCTCGAAGACCAGGCGTGCCTCGCAGGCCAGTTCGCCGAACCGGACGGTCTGCGCGAACTCCGGCGGGCGGGCGTCCCATTCGTCGACGCGGATGCCCATGAGCGGGGCGAGCGGGCCGGGGACGTCGGTGAGGAAGGCGCGGTCGTGGAGGTCGACGCGGCCGGAGAGGAAGGTGGCGAGAACGGTTCCGCCGCGTGCGGCGACCTCCTCCAGGCGGGTGGGCAGGTCGTCCTTGACCATGTGCAGGACGGGGGCGAGGACCACGTCGTACGGGGTGAGGTCGGCGGTGACCGGGACGACGTCCACGTCGGCGCCGGCCTCGCGGACGGCCCGGTAGTAGGCGTGCACGGTGTCCTGGTACTTCACCAGCCGGGAGGGGCCGTCCGACATCTACAGGGCCCACCAGCTGTCCCAGTCGAACAGCAGCGCGGTGCGGGCGGGGGTGCGGGCGCCGAGGGCTGGCCGTAGCGGTGCCGGCGGCCCTCGAAGTCGGTGCGGTTGACCTCGGGGTGGCGTCTGGCGAGCCAGGGCGGCAGCGCCGCGGTGCCGGTGGCGAGGCAGACCTTGCGGTTCTCGGCTGCCGCCCGGTCGAGGGTGCGGTCCAGGACGGTGAAGTCGTAGGTGTCCTCGGCGGGTTGGGTGAGCGACCAGGAGAAGACGCCGACGGTGAGGGTGTCGATCCGGGCCTGGTCGAACAGCCGGTGGTCGTCGTCCCACACCGGCTCCGGCCACTGCTCCGGGTTGTAGTCACCGCCGTGACGGATCTTGTCGGTCATGCGGTGAAGTCCTCCTGGGCCTCGGCGATCACCGGGCGCGCGGCGTGCAGCAGGGACAGCAGCAGCGGGGCGGTGAGCAGCGCGGCCATGGCCTCGGTCAGCAGAGCGGTCAGTCCGCCGGCCAGGACGAGCAGGGAGGCGGCGGCGAGGGTGGACCGGCCGTGCCGGAACAGGAAGTACGCGGCGAGCCGGGCTGTGTCGCGAGTGCGGAAGGCGAAGAGGGAGGCGAGGACGAGGGCGTGCGCGCCCCACAGGAGGGAGGCGAGGCCGATGGCCGCGAGCAGCAGCGCCCACCAGCCGGGCAGGCCGGTGGCGGAGAAGTGGGTGAGCGTGAAGGCGATGACCGTCAGCCAGCCCAGCAGGGGCGCCCACAGCTTCAGCGCCGGGAGCGCGTTGAGCCGCCAGCCGCGCCCGTAGGTGCGGGCCGGGTGGAGGTCGGCGAGGTCGCGGTCGCGGTGGTGGAGGGCGTAGACGGCGGCGGAGAGGGCGGGGCCCAGCGGGACCAGGCAGGCGGCGGCGAGGGGGAGGTTCGAGGTGTCCGGGCCCAGCAGGAGCAGACCTGCCAGACCCGGCGCGGACGCCACGATGAACAGCGCCTCGACCGTGACGAGGGTGTGGATCAGGGCGGCGGCTCGGGAGAGCGGTCCGACGCCGAACGAGACCGAGGGCGCGCTCATCCGGGCTGCCTTCCCAGCAGCCGGCCCTCGTCCGACCAGGGCGGACTCTCGTCCACGACCGGGCTGACCTCGACGAGCGTCACCTCGTTCCGCCCCAGCGTCAGATCGAGCGTCACCCGCCCGTCCGCCACCGGCAGCCGCAGGTGCCGGCGCCCCGGCTCGGCCGCCTCGTGCAGTACGGCGAGCTGGTGCGCGTCGGGTGAGCGGGGGCTGCCCATCCGCTGCCAGGCGGTACGGGCGTTGCCGTACTCCTCGTCCACGGTGGACCGGCGTACGAAGGCCTCCCAGGAGCCCATGGGCACGTGCAGGCGCAGCCGGTGCCGGGAGGGCCCGGGAGTCTCGCCGCTCGCGTCGACGGGCGCCCAGGCGAGGACGGTGACACGACCGTCGGCGTGCCGTGTCACCAGGTGGTCCTCGCCCCGGGCGAGCAGGTCGGGGCCCATGCGGGCCATGAAGGCGTAGAGGTGGTACGTCGGTTTCCGCACCTGGCGGTGGGTGAGGAGCCCGAAGCCGCCGTGGAAGAGCGCGGTGGGGACGCCGGCCTCCTCGAACATGTCGCTGAACGTCCAGTAGGAGAAGGAGTCGGCGTGGTCGCCGCCGTGAGCGAGGACGGGGGCGAGGTAGGCGGCGTTGAACGCGGTGTCGTGGACGGGGTTGTCGGGGCAGTAGGAGGAGTTGAACTCGGTGATGTGGACGGGGAGTCCGGCGAGCCGGGTGCCCTTGAGGCGTTCGCGGGGCGTGGCGAACTGCTGCAGCAGGTGCTCCGCGGGCGCGAGCGTCTGGTACGAGCCGAACGGAACGTGCTGGGCCGGGCCGGAGGTGTAGGCGTGCTTCGAGACGAAGTCGACCGGCACATCCCGCTCTTCGACGAACTCGGCGAATCGGTCGAGCCATTCGTCGGCCCCCGGCGAGATCGCGGGACCGCCGACCTGGAGGGAGGCGTCCACCTCCTTCACGGCGGCCGCGGTCACCTCGTACAGCCGGTGGTACGCCTTCTCGTCGGCGTTCTCCCAGAAGTCCGGCAGGTTGGGCTCGTTCCACACCTCGATGGGCCAGGTGCGGACCTCGTCGAGGCCGTAGCGGTCGACGAGGTGCGAGACGGTGGCCTTGACGAGGTCGGCCCACTCCTGGTGCGAGCGGGGCGGGGTGACATTGCCCCGCCACCAGAACACCGTCCGCTCCCCCGAGGCCAACTCGGCGGGCATGAAGCCGAGTTCCAAAAACGGCCGGATGCCGAGGCCGAGATACGCGTCGATCACCTGGTCGACGTAGGTGAACGAGTGATGGACGCGCCGGGTGCCCTCCCACTCGTACCGCCGGTAGACCCCCATGCCGTCGCTGAGCAGCCCGTGTCCCCGGATGTACCGGAAGCCGATGTCGCGCTGTATCAGCGCGAGCGAGTCCTGGTAGTCGCGGCGCAGGGCGAGTTCGATGCGGCCGGTGCCGACGCAGTGGCGCCAGGCTTCGGGGAGCCGGCCGGACGGTTCGGCGGGGATGCGGATCACCCGTTCTCCTTCCTGAAGCGCTCGTAGGCCTTGTTGTGCAGGTCGACGAGCTGTTCCATGTTCTTCGCCTTCAACTCGGCGACAAAGGCGCCCCATTCGGACAGCGGGCGGTTGCCGAGGACGAACTTGAGCGTGTTCTGGATGACGTGGTCCTTGAGCGGGGTGTCCCAGAGGGTGGCCTGCTCCTGCTCCATGGACTGCAGCGGGTGCGCGGGGTCGATGGGGAGCTGCTCGCGCTGGGACATGGCGTCCTGGAACTTCTTCTCGTCCGGGCTGAAGGAGGAGGAGACGAGGGCCCAGCTGCCGCCGTAGGTGAAGACGCCGTTGAAGAAGCCGTAGTCCTTCTGGAGGTCCTTGGGGGCGTCCGGGTCGGAGCCCATCAGGCTGATGCCGGACTTGAGCGCGGGAGTGCCGCCGGACTCGGTGTAGGTGACGCCCTCGACGCCCCACTTGCAGAGCTTCTGGCCCTCGTCCGAGTACCAGAGCCAGTCCACGAACTGCATCATCGCGACGAAGGTGTCGCTCTTGAGGGCCTTGCTGGAGACCATGACACCGTTCTCGAGACGGGCCCCGCCGATCACCACGGGGCCCGCCGGGCCGAGCGGTACGGGCACCATCTCGATCTTCGCGCCCTTGACCTGCTTCTCCAGGTTGTAGCGGTAGTTCTGCACCAGCTCCTGGGAGTTGGCGCTGATCACATACGACTTCTCGGCGAGGAGTTTCTGCACGGCCTGGTCGTCCTGCTGGGTGAAGCTCTCCGGGTCGAGCAGCTTCTCGGCGACGATCTTCCGCAGGAACTCGACCATCTGGCGGTAGCTGTCCGTGGCGGCGGTGAAGACGAACTTCTGCGCCTTGGCGTCGAAGCTGATGTTGTCGTACGTCCAGCCCGCCTTGGCCCCGTACGACTGGCCGAGGTAGCTGAACAACGCACCGCACGGGAAAGGGGTGTTGGTGGACCAGCGGTCGGTCCACGGGTATTTGTCCGGGTACTCCTCCTTGAGCGCCTTCAGGACGTCGTGGACCTCGTCCCATGTCGTCGGCAGGGTCAGGCCGAGCTTGTCGAGGACGTCGGTGCGGAAGGACAGGGAGTAGCCGGACTTGACCTTCTCGTGCAGACCGGGCAGCAGGTAGTACTTGCCGTCGGACTGGCGTATGGAGTCCAGCTCGGGTTCGAGCTGCCACTTCTTCACCTTGTCGCGGTAGTTGGGCATCAGGTGGACGTACTCGCCGACCGGGAGGATCGCGCCCGACGAGACGAAGGCGACCTCGGAGGGGTGGTACGTCTTCGGGATCAGGAAGGGGGCGTCGCCCGCGCCGATGAGGACGCTGCGCTTCTTCTCGTAGTCGGCGAGGGGCACGTCGACGGGCTTCAGGGTGATGCCGGTGCGCTGGGCGACCTCCTTCCAGAACAGCCAGTCCTTCTTCGTCGGGTAGACCGGGTTGTTGTTGTGCAGGAGCGAGAAGGACAGCGGCTTGGCGGCCTTGAACTGCTGTCCGGCGCGGTACTCCTTCATCGCCCCGTTCTGCTTCTTCGACAGGTCCTTGGGGTCGCCTCCGTCGTCGCCGCTGCCGCAGGCGGTGAGGGTGGCGAGGCCGACGAAACCCGCGGCGGAGAGAATCTGACGCCGCGACAGTTGTCCTGAGTTGTCCACAAGTACTCCCTTGTTAGCCCTTGACCGCGCCGAGCATCACGCCCGAGACGAAGTAGCGCTGGACGAACGGGTACACACACAGGATCGGCAGCGCGGTGAGCACGATGGTGACGGCCTGGATGTTCGCCCCGACCTGGCTGAGCTGCTCGGTTCCGGCCCCCGCGCTGGAGCCTCCGGTGGCGCCCTGGATGAGGTTGCGCAAGTACACGGTGACCGGCATCAGATCCGTCTGGTCCATGTAGAGGAAGGCGCTGAACCAGGAGTTCCAGAAGGACACCGAGTAGAAGAGCACCATCGTGGCGACGACCGCCTTGGACAGCGGCAGCACGATCCTGAGCAGGATGCCGTAGGTGCTCAGACCGTCGATCTGCGCGGCCTCCTCCAGCTCGGTCGGCAGGCTCTCGAAGAAGGCCTTCATCACCAGGAGGTTGAAGACGCTGATCGCGTTGGGCAGGGCGATCGCCCAGACGCTGTTCTTCAGACCGAGGCTGGTGATCAGGACGTAGTTGGGGATGAGCCCGCCGGTGAAGAACATCGTGAACACGGCGATGCCGACGAGGAGCCCGCGCCCCTTGAGCTGCTTCTTCGACAGGACATAGGCGTAACAGGTCGTCAGCACCATGGCCACGGCGGTCGCCACGGCCGTGTAGAGCACGGTGTTGCCGTAGTTGCGCCAGAACATCGAGTCCTGGAAGACGATCTCGTACGTGGTGAGGTTGAAGCCCTTGGGCCACAGGGTGACTTCACCGGCCCGGATCTGGCGCTCCCCGCTGAACGACCTCGCGATGATGTTGAGGAAGGGATACAGGGTCACGACCACGACGAGGGTGAGGATCACCCCGTTGACGCCCTGGAAGACCCGGTAGGAACGGCTCGGCTTCACCACAGGCTGGTCCCCACTGTGCGGCGCGAGAGCGTGTTGGCGGACGTGATCAGGACCAGGCCGATGACCGCCTCGAACAGGCCGATGGCGGCGGCGTAGCTGAAGCTGTTGGACTCGACACCGGTCCGGTAGACGTACGTCGAGATCACATCGGAGGTCTGGTACGTCAGCGGGTTGTACAGCAGCAGGACCTTCTCGAAGCCGACCGCGAGGAAGGTGCCGACGTTCAGGATCAGCAGCGTGATCATGGTGGGCCGGATGCCCGGCAGGGTGACATGCCGGATCTGCTGCCAGCGGCCCGCGCCGTCGATGCGGGCGGCCTCGTAGAGGTCCTCGTCGATCGTGGTGAGCGCGGCGAGGTAGAGAATCGTGCCCCAGCCGGCGGTCTGCCAGATCTCCGAGCCGACGTAGATCGTGCGGAACCACTCGGGTTCCTGGATGAACCGGATCGGGTCGTGCCCGAACCAGCCGAGCACACGGTTGACCGGACCGTCGGTGGCGAGCATCTGCAGGGTGATACCGGCGACGATCACGATCGACAGAAAGTGCGGAAGGTACGACACCGACTGCACGAACCGCTTCAGGGACCGCCGGCGCACCTCGTTGAGCAGCAGCGCGAGCACGATCGGGATCGGGAAGCAGAAGACCAGGGTGAGACCGCCGAGCCACAGGGTGTTCCGGAACACCTGCCAGAAGGTGGGATCGGAGAGGAACATCTCCACATAGCGCAGGCCCACCCACCGCTCACCGAAGATCGACCCGCCCGGCTCGAAGCGGCGGAAGGCGATCACATTGCCGAGCATCGGCAGATAGCGGAACACCAGGAAGAACAGCAAGGGCAGCACGGCCAGCGAGTACAGCTGCCAGTCGCGGCGCAGCGCGGAACGGGAGCGGGTGCTCAAACTCGGTCTCCTGTACGGGGGATGGGGAACCGAAACTTTCGAGCTCTTACCGGTAACTTCGCGGCAACTTAGAGGGCGTCAGAAAGCGCTGTCAATGGGTGTGACACCCGTCGAGCATGGAGTTGAAGCCCGCACATCCGGGGTAGTTGTCGAATGTCAGGCGCTTTGATCTCCGCAAGTTTCCATCCGTGGACCGATTCCTGCGAGGTGCCCGTGTCCGACCTGTCCCTGGCGGAACTGGAGCGCTATCGCCCCGAGCCCGAGGAGCCCGTCGGCTTCGACGAGTTCTGGGCGGCCACGCTCAAGGAGTCCACCCAGTGCGAGGTGTTGGCGTCGGTGTGCCCGGTGAGCACCGGCCTGCGCCTGACCGAGACCTGGGACGTGACGTTCCGCGGGTTCGCGGGCAACCCCGTGCGGGCATGGTTCAGCCGCCCGGCCGAGACACCCGAACCGCTGCCCGCCGTGGTCGAGTTCGCCGGTTACGGCCGCGGCCGCGGGCTCCCCCACGAGCGCCTGACCTGGGTGAACGCGGGATATGCGCATCTGCTGATGGACAATCGCGGCCAGGGCGACCAGTACGGCAACGGCGGCGCCACCCCCGACCCGCACGCCACCGCCCCGGGCGGACCGGGTCCCGCGGTGCGCGGGCTGCTGTCCCCGCGGGACTACCACTACCGGCGGCTGATCACCGACGCGGTGCGTGCGGTGGCCGCGGTGCGGTACCTGCCCGGCGTGGACGCCGGGCGCGTCGCCGCCGTCGGCAACAGCCAGGGCGGCGGTCTCGCCCTGGCCGTGGCCGGCCTGGTCCCGGATCTGGCGGCGGCCCTGGTCACCGCCCCGCTGCTGTGCGGCATCCGAAGGGCCCTGGACCTCACGGACCAGGGCCCCTACGGCGAGATCGCCGCATATCTCTCGGTCCACCGGGGCGCCGAGGGCGCCGCGTACGACACCCTCGCCCATGTGGAGGGCGTCTTTTTCGCCCGCCGCGCCCGGGCCCCGGCCCACTTCGGCGTCGGCCTGCGTGACACGGTGTGCCCGCCGAGCGGGGCGTTTCAACCACTACGCCGAACTGACCGGCACAGCACCGCGCAAGGAGATCCACGCCTACCCTTTCAACGGGCACGAGGGCGGGGACGCGGTGCATGTGCGTGGCCAACTCGATTGGCTGGCCGAGGTGTTGGAGGTCAGCCGAGAGCCAGTGTGAACACGTGGAGGTTCCCGTCCCTCGGCAACCCGACGCTCGCGATGGTCTTGCCCTCCGGCGCCGTGAAGGGCCGGGTGGCGAACACATACGTGGCCACCGGATCGCGATGCGCGCCCGCGACATTCCGGTACGCCGTCCTCGCGACGACCTCGTTGCCGTACTGGACGCTGCCGCTGCCGCCGCCGATGGTCCAGTCGGTGAAGGCGAGGGGGATCGTGCCGGTGGTGCCGTCGGTGTAGGTGACGGTCGCCTCTGCCTGCCGACTGCCGTTGACCGCGCTGCCGAGGAAGGACAACTGCGCGATGCCTTCCGGCAGTCGGATGCGCCGGCCGCTTGCCGAGGCGTTGTCCGGTCTGTCAGGACCATGACATTCAGGTCCGCTCCGTCAAGTACGGTCCGTGCGGATGCGTGTGTGCGGATGCGTGGGGTGGGAGCGGTCCTGGGGCGGGTTCCGGTCCACCGTACATGGGAGCGCTCCCACCTCACTTGGTTCGCAAAATAGCGCTGTGGGGCGTGGTTGTAAACGGGGGCGCACATGCGTCAAGCGTGTGCCGTGGCATCGCCGGTTCGGGTGGCGGTACCTTCGTACTTACGATCACGCCGCGTGTCGGCGTCCAGACTGGCGGCCATGGGAGCAGTGATGACCACACCCCAGCGGGGACCGGCCACCGAGGACACCTGGATGTTCCCGCCGCTCCATGGCTGGACCTTTGACCAGGTCAAGCACTTGGAGCTGCCCTTCGACTGGGAACTCGTGGACGGAGTGATCGTGGCTCGTGGGCAGGCCAGCGTCTTGCACAACGAAGTGAGGGACGGCCTCCGCGACGCGCTCAAGGCCGCCATTGTTGCGCCGTATCGGGTTCTGACCGAGCAATGCGTGCGGGTGGACGACCGGAATACTCCCAAGCCCGATGTGATCGTCTATGACCGTCGGAAGTTGAACCTCCCAGGATGCGATTGCATCCCCGTGCACAAGGTCACCCTCGCGGTGGAGGTCGTTTCCCCCGGCTCTCGCCAGGTCGACCGGGTACACAAACCAGCGCTCTTCGCTGCCAACAAAGTCCCTTACTACTGGCGCGTGGAAATGGACCGGGAGCAGAGGGTCGCAGTGCACGAGTATTGGCTCAATGCGGACACCCTCTCGTACTTCCCCGCTCCGGGTCACCCGGTGCACCACAACAAGCTCGTCACCGAACTGCCGTTCCCCGTAGAGAACGACCTCGACGCCCTCGTCGACATCTGACCGCCCTCCGTATTCGTACGGCTTCATCTGGCCAGGGCGTACGCGAGCAACGGTGTGGCCCTGGCCGCGCTGACCGAGGACCTCGAGGACCGGGCGTTCTACACGGTGTTCCAGCAGAACGGGCTTGCCCTGGTGGAGATGCACCTGGGGCACCTGAAGACCGCCCTGAAGCTGGTGGCCGAGGGCGTGGACCGGCTGAACCGCGAGACGCACCCGGACAAGTACCGGCTGCACAAGTCCGTCCTGATCCACAACCGGGCCAATGTCTACGCGGGCATGGGGATGCTCAAGGAGAGCACGGCGGACTTCGACACGGTGATCGCCCTCGATCCCCACTACCCCGAGTACTACCTGGACCGCGGCAATATGCACCGCCGCCTCGGTGACGACCAGGCGGCGCTGACGGACTACGAGACGGCGATGAAGATGGGTCCGCCGTTCCCCGAGCTGTACTACAACCGCGGGGACGTCCGTGCCGCCCACGGTGATCTCGAAGGCGCCGTGGCTGACTTCGGCTACGCCCTGGAGCTGGAGCCCGGTCATCTGGACTCGCGGATCAACCACGCCTCGCTGCTGCTGGAGTCGGGCCACTTGACCGAGGCCGCGGCGTCGGTGGCGGAAGGGCTGCGACTGCACCCGGACAGCGCTCATCTGCTGTGCACCCAGGGCCTGTTGGCCTTGGAGCGGGGCGACGCCGACACCGCGCGCGACTCGTTCGACGCCGCTCTGAAGGCCGACCCCGAGCTGTACCAGGCGCTGGTCAACCAGGCGCTGGCGACGGTCGTGTGCAGCCGGTACGCGGTCGTCCCGGCGGGTGACCACAGCGTGGTCATCGGACTGGTGGAGCACGCCGATGTCACCGACGGCGCTCCGCTGCTGTACTACGACCGCGGCTACCACACCTTGTTCGCCCCGGGCGACCCGCTCTGACCCTCGGCTTCCGCCCCTCTGCGCGGCGGTCGCTCCGCGCTCGTCTGCCAGGCCTCGGTCACCGCCGAGGCCATGCAGCTGGGCAGGGCGTGCAAGGTGTGGGCGAGCCGGGAGACCAGTCCGACGAGGGGCGGCGTGCCGGGGGCCCGGGCGACGGCGGGCGGTACGCCGTAGCGGTCGATCAGGTCGCCGACCAGGGCCTCGGCCCGCTCGCGCAGCGCGCGGGCCCGTAACCCCCGCAGATGCCCGGCCGCGGTACCGAACTCCCGCTCGTACGCGATCAGCAGATACTCCGGGGGGATGCGGTGCCCCCGCTCGTAGTCGAGGAGCCCGCTGTGCGAGCCGAGGCCGAGCCGGCGCGCCAGTGAGCGCAGCGACAGGCCCTGCTCAAGGCGGCACTGGTACAGGGCGGCCCCCAGCACAAGGGCGGAGCCGAGGTCGTTCCCGCGCGGAGTCTCGCCGGCCTTGCGGACCATGTCCACCCCCGTGGAGTCGCCGCAGAGCGGTGCGGCACGGTGGAGTATGGCAATGCTGTGAAGGATTCGTCACGAAGTGGCGATGGATTGGCCGGTAGCCCGTCATCCCCGTCCGGAAAGAACGCGAGGGCCGCACCCCTCGCATGGCGGAGGAGTGCGGCCCGAGTGCCGTAGGGACAATCCCTGTCGCGACCGTTACTTGCGGATCAGCGAGCGCAGCACGTACTGCATGATGCCGCCGTTGCGGTAGTAGTCGGCCTCACCGGGGGTGTCGATGCGGACGACCGCGTCGAACTCGACGCCCGTGTCGGTGGTGACCTTGACCGTGCGCGGGGTGGTGCCGTTGTTGAGCTCCTCGACGCCGGTGAAGGAGAAGGTCTCCTCACCGGTCAGACCGAGGGACTGGGCCGAGGCGCCCTCCGGGAACTGCAGCGGCAGGACGCCCATGCCGATGAGGTTCGAGCGGTGGATGCGCTCGTACGACTCGGCGATGACGGCCTTCACGCCGAGCAGCGCGGTGCCCTTGGCGGCCCAGTCGCGGGACGAGCCGGAGCCGTACTCCTTGCCGGCCAGGACGACCAGCGGGATGCCCTGCTCGATGTAGTTGCGCGAGGCGTCGTAGATGAACGACACCGGCGCGCCCTCAACCGTGAAGTCACGCGTGTAGCCGCCCTCGGTGCCCGGCGCGATCTGGTTGCGCAGGCGGATGTTGGCGAACGTGCCGCGGATCATGACCTCGTGGTTGCCTCGGCGGGAGCCGTAGCTGTTGAAGTCGCGGCGCTCGACGCCGTGCTCCGTGAGGTACTTGCCGGCCGGGGTGTCGGCCTTGATGGCGCCGGCCGGGGAGATGTGGTCGGTGGTGACCGAGTCGCCCAGCTTGGCCAGGACGCGGGCGCCCGTGATGTCGGAGACCGGGGTGGTCTCCATCGTCATGCCCTCGAAGTACGGGGGCTTGCGGACGTAGGTCGACTGCGGGTCCCACTCGAAGGTGTTGCCGGTCGGGATCGGCAGCGCCTGCCACTGGGCGTCGCCCGCGAAGACGTCCTGGTAGGACTTGTTGAACATGTCCTCGCCGATGGCGTTGGCCACGACGTCGTTGACCTCGGCCTCGGAGGGCCAGATGTCGGTCAGGTAGACCGGGTTGCCGTCCTGGTCGATGCCGAGCGCGTCCTTGGTGATGTCCACCTTCATGGAGCCCGCGAGGGCGTACGCGACGACCAGCGGCGGGGACGCCAGGTAGTTCATCTTGACGTCGGGGTTGATCCGGCCCTCGAAGTTCCGGTTGCCGGACAGGACCGAGGTGACCGCGAGGTCGTGGTCGTTGACGGCCTTGGAGACCTCCTCCGGCAGCGGTCCCGAGTTGCCGATGCAGGTGGTGCAGCCGTAGCCGACGAGGTTGAAGCCGACCTTGTCGAGGTACGGGGTCAGGCCCGCCTTGTCGAAGTAGTCGGTGACGACCTTCGACCCCGGGGCGAGGGTGGTCTTGACCCACGGCTTGCGGGTCAGGCCCTTCTCGACCGCCTTCTTGGCCACCAGCGCGGCGGCGACCATGACGTACGGGTTGGAGGTGTTGGTGCAGGAGGTGATCGCGGCGACCGTGACGGCACCGTGGTCGATCTCGTACGTCGAGCCGTCGGGGGCGGTCACGGTGACCGGGTTGGACGGGGCGCCGTTCGGGGCGACGGCCGGGGCGTCGGAGGCCGGGAAGGACTCCTGGCCGGCCTCGTCCACGGAGTCCACGTAGTTGCGGACGTCCTGCTTGAACTGCTCGGCGGCGTTGGCGAGGACGATACGGTCCTGCGGACGCTTCGGGCCGGCGATGGACGGGACGACCGTCGAGAGGTCCAGCTCCAGCTTCTCGGAGAAGTCCGGCTCGGCCTTCGGGTCCAGCCAGAGGCCCTGCTCCTTGGCGTACGCCTCGACGAGCGCGAGCTGCTGCTCCGAACGGCCGGTGAGCTTGAGGTACTTGATGGTCTCGTCGTCGATCGGGAAGATCGCGGCGGTGGAGCCGAACTCCGGCGACATGTTGCCGATGGTGGCGCGGTTGGCGAGGGAGGTGGCGGCCACGCCCTCGCCGTAGAACTCGACGAACTTGCCGACGACGCCGTGCTTGCGGAGCATCTCGGTGATGGTCAGCACCAGGTCGGTGGCGGTGGTGCCGGGGGTGAGCTCACCGGTCAGCTTGAAGCCGACGACGCGCGGGATGAGCATGGAGACCGGCTGGCCGAGCATCGCGGCCTCGGCCTCGATGCCGCCGACGCCCCAGCCGAGAACACCCAGACCATTGACCATGGTGGTGTGCGAGTCGGTGCCGACGAGGGTGTCGGGGTAGGCCTGGCCGTTCCGGACCATGACCGTGCGCGCCAGGTGCTCGATGTTCACCTGGTGGACGATGCCGGTGCCGGGCGGGACGACCTTGAAGTCGTCGAAGGCGGTCTGGCCCCAGCGCAGGAACTGGTAGCGCTCGCGGTTGCGGCCGTACTCCAGCTCGACGTTCTGCGCGAAGGCCTCGTTGGTGCCGAACTTGTCGGCGATGACGGAGTGGTCGATGACCAGCTCGGCCGGGGAGAGCGGGTTGACCTTCGCCGGGTCGCCGCCGAGCTCCTTCACGGCCTCACGCATGGTGGCGAGGTCCACGACACAGGGCACGCCGGTGAAGTCCTGCATGATCACTCGGGCGGGCGTGAACTGGATCTCCTGCGACGGCTGGGCACTCGAGTCCCAGTTGCCGAGCGCGCGGATGTGGCCGGCGGTGATGTTCGCGCCGTCCTCCGTGCGGAGCAGGTTCTCCAGCAGGACCTTGAGGCTGTACGGAAGGCGGGCCGAGCCTTCCACCTTGTCCAGCCGGAAGATCTCGTACGACTCGTCGCCCACCTGCAGCGTGCTGCGGGCGTCGAAGCTGTTCGCCGACACGACAGTCTCCTTCTTTGATGTGCGTTCCCACCGCATCCTGCCGCCACGACGACTTGGCCGATCCGCTAAGGTAAGGCTAAGTTAGGTAACCCTTAGTGCCAGACCGGTGATCACGT
This sequence comes from Streptomyces sp. P17, assembly GCF_032436805.1. Lineage (NCBI taxonomy): Bacteria > Bacillati > Actinomycetota > Actinomycetes > Kitasatosporales > Streptomycetaceae > Streptomyces > Streptomyces sp. P17. Next base: position 167,449 of record NZ_JAVRBF010000004.1, read on the forward strand.
GCGGCTGCGGTACGCCTCGGCAGATATCTCGATGTCGAGATAACTCTAGTACATGGGGCCGGGATGGTCATGCCCTGCCTCCCTGTCCGCTGCCATCCTGCATCCTCGGGTCCTGACTGGGGTCGTCATACATGCCAGGGCAGCCGTCTTCCATCGCTTCGGGGCGCGGTTCGTAGTGCCAGGGTTCGTTCTCGTAGACCTGGCACAGTCCGTACCCGGCGCCGTGCTCGGACAGCCACGTGGTGGCGTTGGACTGCCCGATGTCGATCGCGCCGCCCGACACATGGGGAGAGGTCTCCGCCCTGGCCACCCATCGGGCGGCTTCATCCTCCGAGCCGTACTTCGAGACCGCCTCAAGAAAGAGCTGATTCTGGTACTCCGGGGAACGCCAGCCGCTGTTGACATAGAACGTGACGCCGTCGTCCCCGGCATCCGTCGCCGCTTCCCGCAGGGCCTGGAGCAGCCCGGGGTCGAGCTTGCTCACGCCCGGATACCCGTCGTCGAACACGATCACGCCCTCGGGCAGGGCGCCGTCGGCCTCGCCCAGTGCACCCTTGCGCTCCGCGCGCTCGTGGTCCCCGTGCGGCATGTCGCCGGGTGGGACCGCGGTCGAGGAAGGGGAGGGCCGGGAGGACCAGGAGGACGAGGACTCCGGCGCCTGGTCGGTGAGGGCGGCGGTGATCACTGCTATGACCACCAGCAGGCCGACGGCGAGGAGCCAGGGAATCCGGCGCGGTATTCGAGTCATACCGCCAGTGAAGGCAGTGCGGTGTTGCCGACCCGTATGCGGTTTTCGATACGCCGGCGATATGCGCCGACTCGTAGCCTCAAGAGCATGCGTGTGCTGATTGTCGAGGACGAGCCCTATCTGGCGGAAGCCATCCGCGACGGACTGCGTCTGGAGGCGATCGCGGCCGACATCGCGGGTGACGGTGACGGCGCTCTGGAAATGCTGAGCATCAACACCTACGACATCGCCGTCCTCGACCGGGACATCCCCGGACCTTCCGGTGACGAGATCGCCAAACGCATCGTGGCCTCCGGCAGCGGGATGCCCATCCTCATGCTCACCGCTGCCGACCGGATCGACGACAAGGCCTCCGGGTTCGAACTCGGCGCCGACGACTACCTCACCAAACCGTTCGAACTCCGCGAGCTCGTCATGCGGCTCAGGGCGCTCGACCGCAGGCGCGCCCACAGCAGGCCTCCGGTGCGGGAACTCGCGGGCCTGCGTGTGGATCCGTTCCGCAGAGAGGTCTTCCGGGACGGCCGCTACGTCGCCCTCACCAGGAAGCAGTTCGCCGTGCTCGAAGTCCTCGTGGCCGCCGAGGGCGGTGTCGTCAGCGCCGAGGACCTGCTGGAGCGGGCGTGGGACGAGAACGCCGACCCGTTCAGCAACGCCGTGCGCATCACCGTCTCGGCGCTGCGCAAACGGCTCGGGGAGCCCTGGATCATCGCCACCGTCCCGGGCGTCGGCTACCGCATCGACACCCGACCGACGGCCGGGGACGAGGGAGACGGCCGTGGATAGGGCGCCCGGGTTGAGCGTCCGCCTCAAGCTCACCCTCAGCTACGCCGGGTTCCTCATGGTCGCAGGCGCCCTGCTGCTCGCGGCCGTGTGGCTGTTCCTGCTGCGTTACGTCCCCGAGCGTGCGCTCATCGACCCCGCTACCACCGACCTCCATGGCGTTTTTCCCGTCCGGTCCAACCTCCTGCGTGCCTTCGCCCCGGCGGCAGCCACAGCACTGGCGTTCCTGCTGGTGTTCGGTCTCCTGGGAGGTTGGATCCTCGCCGGCCGCATGCTCGCCCCGCTGACCCGCATCACCGATGCCACCCGCCTGGCCACGAACGGCTCGCTCGCCCACCGGATCCGGCTGCCGGGCCGCAAGGACGAGTTCCGCGAACTCGCCGACGCCTTCGACACGATGCTCGCGCGGCTCGAAGCGCACGTCGCCGAGCAGCGGAGATTCGCGGCCAACGCCTCCCATGAGCTGCGCACCCCGCTGGCGATCTCGAAGACCCTCCTCGACGTGGCCCGCACCGATCCGCACCACGACACCGGCGAAGTCATCGAACGCCTCCACGCCGTCAACACCCGAGCGATAGACCTCACCGAGGCCCTGCTCCTGCTCGGCCGCGCCGACCAGCGGTCCTTCACCCGAGAACCCGTCGACCTGTCCCTCCTGGCGGAAGAGGCCACCGAAACGCTCCTCCCCCTCGCCGAGAAGCACGGCGTCACCATCGAGACCCACGGCGACCTCACCCCCGCGCTCGGATCGCCGGCGCTCCTGCTGCAGCTGACCGTGAACCTCGTGCACAACGCGATCGTCCACAACCTGCCGGAACAGGGCACCGTACGGGTCACGGCCGGCGTCCGCGCCGGGAGCGTGGTGCTCACCGTCGAGAACACCGGCGAGAAGCTCTCCCCACAGCTGGTCTCGACCTTCACCGAACCCTTCCAGCGCGGCACCGAGCGCATCCACACCGACCATGCGGGCGTCGGCCTCGGCCTGGCCATCGTCAAGACCATCACCCAGGCCCACGACGGAACGCTCACCCTCTCCCCGCGTCCCGCCGGCGGGATCCGCGTCGCTGTGGAACTACCCGCGGTATCCCGAGAGTGCTGACGGCTCTCCGGCCGTGACGCGCCACCAGCGGCGCGACGCCAGCGCGGCCAGCCCGGCGCCGGAGGCGTTGAGCAGGACGTCGTCCACCGAGGACACCCGGTCAAGACGCAGCACGTACTGCGCGGTCTCGACAACAACCGAGCAGCCCGCCCCGAGCGCCAGGATCCGCGGCGCCGACGCCAGCGCCGCGAACCGCACCGGGGCGAGGAACCCCAGTGCCGCGAACACCAGCAGATTGCCGACGATCTGGCCCGTCCCCCCGTCCGCGAGGACCGCGTACAGGTCCCGCAGCGGTACCAGGCTCATGACCGCGCCGTCCTCGTCGCCCGGCAGCAGGATGATCCACACCCACGGCACCGTCCCGTAGACGATGCCGACCTCGGCGAGCGACATCCGCCAGGCCGCCGTGACACCGGCGGCACTCCGACGGCGTGCCAGCGCCCATACCGCCGACGCCGCGAACGGCAGCGCGGCCACCGTGATGAGTGCCACACCGTTGAACGTACCGACGAAGACGTGCCACTCCGGCCTGCGCAGCGGCATGGACAGGATCCTCACCACCGCGTTGCCGAACAGAGCGATCGCCGCACCGAGGATCGCCAGGCTCACGATCACGATCGTGCGCGTACGGCGGGCGGGGTCTGACAGTGATGCGTTGTGGTCCATGCCGCCATCTCAGCCGGAGGGCTGTTGCGGCGGCGTATGCGATTTTCGATACACCCGCGATATACGAACCCCGGGCATCGAGGCCGTACTTCGCTGACAACGGACACTCCCTGTGATGTTCTTGTTCGACCATGAAGCGAGGCGACTTCCACCGGCATGCGGGCGGCTGGACAAAATGGGTACCGCTGCCGACGACCACATGGACGCGTCTGCGTCCCGGGCGCGCCCCGCTGCGCTGCCCCCTGCTGACCGACGACGATCTGGCGCGCGCCGTCTGGACGGCCACCCATCTGCCCGACCTCTTCACCGCGCTCCGGCACGCGGTGTGCGCGCACTACGAGGGCTTCCCCGAGGGACTCGACGTGCGCGCGGTCCACGTCCACCCGGTCTCCCGGGACGGCATCCCCTACGTCGGCGTCGAGTTCCGCGACCTGGGCGTCGCCCTGCACGGCACCAGCGTGGTGGACGTGGGCGGCCCCGAGACCGCCACCCTGCGCCGGATCGCGGAGGAGGACGCCGCCGATCCACGCACCGGCCTGGACGAGGCGCTCATCGGGTACTGGAGCAGCATCCCCCTCGACTACGGCGTGATGGAGTGCTCGGAGTTCGAGTTGCGCGCCAACGGCCGGGGGTGGAGCAATCTGGCCAACGCCCTCGGGGAGTGCGTCACCCGGCTGACATGGCGCTGCCCGGAGCCGGGGCTGCTGGAGCTGCGGACGGAGGACGGGCGGGTGTCACAGCACTCGTACGTCGTCACCGGCGCCCCCATAGCCGCGGTCACCTTCGACGAACCCGTCGAGTTCTGCCATCAGTTCGCCAGGTCGGGGTAGCCGAGAAGTACCGAAATCGCCTGCGACGGGAGGCACCCATGCCGCTCACTTTTCGCAAGAGTTTCCGAATCCTGCCGGGGGTTCGGCTGAACATCAACCGGCGCTCCTGGTCCATCACCACCGGTGGCCGGCACGGGCCGCGGCGGACACACAGCAGCACTGGACGTCGTACGACATCGGTGGATTTGCCCGGACCTTTCGGGTGGCGCCGCACCCGTACCGCCAGGCGGCGTTGACGCACCGTCACCCGAACGGACCCCCCAGGAGGCGCCATCTCATATCTGAGATAGCCTCAACCTCATGGCAGACGACTACCTCGTACGCATCGGCAAGCTCATCCGTGACGCCCGGCAACACCGTGGCTGGACACAGACGCAGCTGGCCGAGGCGCTCGGCACCAGTCAGAGCGCCGTCAATCGGATCGAGCGCGGCAATCAGAACATCAGCCTTGAGATGATCGCCCGAATCGGTGAAGCCCTGGACAGCGAAATCGTCTCTCTGGGCTATGCGGGCCCGATGCATCTGAGGGTGGTGGGCGGCCGTCGGCTGTCCGGCGCGATCGATGTGAAGACGAGCAAGAACGCGTGCGTGGCCCTGCTGTGCGCCTCACTCCTCAACAAGGGGCGCACGGTGCTGCGCCGGGTCGCCCGTATCGAGGAGGTCTACCGTCTGCTGGAGGTGCTCCAGTCCATCGGCGTCCGGACGCGCTGGATCAATGACGGCGTCGACCTGGAACTGGTACCGCCGGCCGAGCTGGACATGGCCGCCATCGACGCCGAGGCCGCCGTCCGCACCCGCTCCATCATCATGTTCCTCGGCCCGCTGCTGCACCGGATGGACGCCTTCAAGCTGCCCTACGCCGGCGGCTGCGACCTCGGCACGCGCACCATCGAGCCGCACATGATCGCGCTGCGCCGGTTCGGTCTGGACATCGCGGCGACGGAGGGCCTGTACCACGCCCAGGTGGACCGCGCGATCTCCCCGGACCGCCCGATCGTGCTGACCGAGCGCGGGGACACGGTCACCGAGAACGCGCTGCTGGCGGCCGCCCGCCACGACGGCGTGACGACGATCCGCAACGCCTCCTCCAACTACATGGTCCAGGACCTGTGTTTCTTCCTGGAGGCGCTCGGCGTCAAGGTCGAGGGCATCGGCACCACCACGCTCACCGTGCACGGCGTGCCGACCATCGACGTCGACGTCGACTACTCCCCCTCCGAGGACCCGGTCGAGGCGATGAGCCTGCTGGCGGCCGCGGTGGTGACGGAGTCGGAGCTGACGGTGCGCCGGGTGCCCATCGAGTTCCTGGAGATCGAGCTCGCGGTCCTGGAGGAAATGGGGCTCGACCACGACCGCACGCCCGAGTACTTCGCGGACAACGGCCGTACGCGCCTGGTGGACCTGACGGTCCGGCCTTCCAAGCTGGAGGCGCCGATCGACAAGATCCACCCGATGCCGTTCCCCGGACTGAACATCGACAACGTCCCGTTCTTCGCGGCCATCGCGGCGGTCGCCTCGGGCAAGACCCTCATCCACGACTGGGTCTACGACAACCGCGCGATCTATCTGACCGACCTCAACCGCCTGGGCGGCCGCCTCCAACTCCTGGACCCCCACCGCGTCCTGGTCGAAGGCCCCACCCGCTGGCGCGCCGCCGAGATGATGTGCCCCCCGGCCCTGCGCCCCGCGGTGGTCGTCCTGCTGGCGATGATGGCGGCGGAGGGCACGTCCGTGCTGCGCAACGTGTATGTCATCAACCGGGGTTACGAAGACCTGGCCGAGCGCCTCAACTCGATCGGCGCACAGATCGAGATCTTTCGGGACATCTGAACGGCGGACGCCGCCACACTCCCGGGACCGGCCGTGCGGCGCTCGGCTTGCGGCTGCCCGAAGACCCCGGTGAGCGGCGCTGCCGCGCTCACCGGGGTGGTGTCGCCCTTCTCGCCGTGCTGTCTGCCACCGAGCCGGCCGACATGAGCACAAAAAGTATTCAACCGGCCACATGACATTCATGTGAAGGTCGAGCGGCCGGGCTCTGCCCAGGCTGCCGAAGATCGCGGAAGCCCTGGAGTACCGGGCCCGCGCACCACGTGCCACGGGCGGCAGCACAGCCTGCCGCCGATCACCGCATCGGATGAATCCGGGACCCAATCGGCCCCTTTGGAGCGCGTGACCCTCTCCCGGGGGGTTCCCTGGCGACAAGACGGCACAGGAGTTCCCGATGCGGCAGACCTTCAGCACACCCAGGCCGATGATCGGCCACAGCCTGTGTGCCGTCGTGCTGCTCGCCCTCCTCGCTCTGCTCCACGCGACACTCAGCCCCGGCGCCTCGCATCTTGCGGCCCTCGACCTGGACGGCTGCCCGCAGCAACAGCGCCCGGCGGCGAGCGCGCAGACATGCGTGACGGCGCCGGTCGCCGCCCTCACCGAAGCGGGTGCCGTCGGCCATCACGACGGCGACACCACGCCGCTCTGCGCCGCGTCCGCCTCCGGGCCCCGTCAAGCGGCGCATCTGCCCAGCCCCTTCGCGACCGCCCACGCCGTCTCGGGCGGTGCGGCGGCACTCCCGGCCCGCACCTCGAGAGCGGACGCCACGCGCCTCACCTCTCCCCGGGCGCCATCCGGCTCACTCGTCCTGCGCTGCTGACAGGCCCGACCGCCCGTGCGACCCCGTCCGCTCCGCCGGGCCGGAGCACGGTCGCGGCCCGCGCCCCTCTTCCCGAACAGCACCGCAGGAGCCGTCAGCATGCCCATGGACGTCCACGCCGCCATCAGCGCGCTCGTGCGCGCGGAGATGGCCCCGGCCCGCACTCCGCAGTCGAACCCTTCCGATCAGTCTGGCCCGACGGCCGCGGAACACCCCGACCAGGGCCTCGCACCCTCACCCACCTCCACCGCGCCCATGACCGCTCGGCGGCGCTCGGCGCGGCCGTTGGCCGCCGCCCGGCGTCGCCTCGCGGCGATCTTCGCGTAGCACCCTCGCGACCGATTCTCACTCGTGCCCTACATCGGGCAACCGCAAGTGAATGAGGCGATTGCGCCTGCAACACATGGCGCGATGTTGCTCATGTCACCTTTCTCACCTGGAAGTTGAGCAGGTTCATGGGTCTGAACTCGGTAACGTTTCGGTGTCGGAGCGAGCGAATCGTCGGGAGTCCAGTGGTGATACGGCGCATGGCAGCGGCAGTGGTGCTGCTTGCGGCGGCTGTACTGCTGCACTTCGCGACGGCCCACCATGCCGCCTCCGCACCGGGCACGGCGTCGGCGATGGCACCCGCAATCGAACCGGACTCCCGCAAGGCGCACGGTCACTCATCCGTTTCCCCGTACGCGAGTACCGGCTCGGAACATCACGAGACGGCCATCGACACCATCGCCCGGCCTCCGCGCACGGTCGCTGACGAGACGCAGCCACCCTCCGCCGCCGAGGGAACAACCGCCGTTGCCCCGGACACGTCCCCCGACGCGCCGCAGGCACCTGGACCACCCACGGCGAGAGACGCCTGGAGCCCGGCCGCCGCGATGGCGCCCACCAACAGCGGTCTGCAGATCTTCCGCTGCTGATCGGCAGCGTGCCACACGCGCCAGGACATCCCCCCGCCCACAGGGCCCGCCGGGAGCCGAACGGCTCAAGCGGCCTGCTCCCGTGGTCCGGTGCGGCCTGTCCCGGCCGAACGGCACGCCTCTCTTCGCATCCTTGAGTCCTTGTCGACCCCCGAAGAGCACGAGGCCGACCATGCAGTCACTCATCGAGCACGCCCGTACGTTCCCCGCCAAGATCGTCGACCGGCAGGACGAATTCGCACACCTGGCCGAGGGGCAGAAGCCCCAGGCACTGTTCATCTCCTGCTCCGACTCCCGCGTCATCCCGTCCCTGTTCACCGGTGCCGCGCCGGGTGACCTCTTCGAGCTGCGCACCGCGGGCAACATCGTCCCCCGCTACCGGACGCAGGCCGCCTGCGGTGTCGCGGGCTCCTTGGAGTTCGCCGTGCAGGCCCTGCGGATCCCCGACATCGTCGTCTGCGGTCACTCGCACTGCGGCGCCGTCCAGGCGCTGATGCGCGAGCAGACCGTACAGACCATGCCCCTCGTACGCCGCTGGCTCACATGGGCCGGACACCGGCCCGGCAGCGACGAGCCGTGGCAGACCCGCGGACTCGGCGATGACCTGGTCGCGGTGACCCAGCGGCATGTACTCACACAACTCGACCATCTGCGCAGCTACCCCTTCATCGCCCGGCGCCTGACGTCGGGACAGCTGCGCTTGCACGCCTGGCACTACACCGTCGAGACCGGCGAGGTCCTCGCCTGCGCTCCCGGAGCCCGCGCCTTCCAGCCCCTGTGAGCCGACCGGACCACGGCACCGCACCCGGCCCGTCCGTCCACTCCGGTCGCATGTCCGCGACGTTCCTTCCCCCATCAGAAAGAACGCCATGACCTCGCACATCTCATCCCTTCGGCGCGCCCTGCGCACGGATCTCACCTCCTCCCTCGTCGTCTTCCTCGTCGCCCTGCCGCTGTGCGTGGGCGTCGCCGTCGCCTCCGGTGTCCCGGCCGAACTCGGCCTGATCACCGGCATCGTGGGCGGCCTGGTCACCGGCCTGCTGCCCGGCAGCAGCCTCCAGGTCAGCGGCCCGGCCGCCGGACTGACCGTGCTGGTGTTCACCGCCGTACAGGAGTTCGGCCTGCCCGCACTCGGCGTGATCGTCCTGGCCACAGGTCTGCTCCAACTCGCCCTCGGCGCACTGCGGCTCGGCCGCTTCTTCCGGGCCATCTCGCCGGCCGTGGTGCACGGCATGCTCGCAGGCATCGGCCTGGTGCTGATCGCCGGACAGCTGTACGCGCTGGCCGACCGCAAGGCCCCCGGTAGCGGCACTTCGAACATCGCCGGACTGCCCGACCTGGTCGTGGACGTCCTCGTCTCCGGCGCGGCTCTCACCGCCGTCGGTATCGGCACCGGAACCGTCGTGATCATGACGCTGTGGAAGAAGCTGCCCGGCAAGGCCCAGCTGCTGCCCGGCCCGCTGGTCGCCGTCGGCGCGGCGATGGCCATCACCGCCGCCTTCGACCTGCCCGTCAAACGGGTCGAGGTCAGCGGTCTGGCGGAGGCCGTCCAGCCACCCGCCCTCGGCGACTTCGGACAGCTGGCGCAGGTCGGCCTGCTGACCACGGTCATCGCCTTCGCCCTCATCGCGTCGGCCGAGTCCCTGTTCAGCGCGGCGGCCGTCGACCGTCTGCACGACGGGCCGAAGACCGACTACGACAAGGAACTGATGGCCCAAGGAGCGGGCAACACCCTGTGCGGACTGCTCGGCGCGTTGCCCATGACCGCGGTGATCGTCCGCAGCGCCACCAACGTCCAGGCTGGCGCCCGCACCAAGCTCTCCCGGGTCCTGCACGGCGCATGGCTGCTGCTCTTCGCCGCGCTGCTGCCCGGCGCCCTCGGCATGATCCCGACCGCCGCGCTCGCCGGCGTGCTCATCCACGCGGGCTTCAAGCTCCTGCCCCTCAAGGAGGTGGCGCCGCTGTGGCGTGAACACCGGGGCGAGGCCGTGGTGCTCGTGATCACCGCGGGAGCGATCCTGCTCACCAACATGTTCGAGGGTGTGCTGATCGGGCTGGTGCTGGCGGTGGCGAAGTCCGCGTGGGAGGTCTCCCACATCCACATCGAGACCGACGATCCCGGTACCGGCGCGGTGCGCGTCCGGATCGCGGGCAACGCGACCTTCCTGCGCCTGCCGCACATCCTGGACGCCCTGGAGAAGCTGCCCCGCGACCGGCCCGTCGAGCTCAGCCTCGCGGGCCTGCGCCACCTCGACCACGCCTGCATGAGCGCCCTGCAGAACTGGGCGGACCAGCACAACGCGCACACCGTTCAGCCCGAGCGGGCCCCCGCCGCCTCGGCATGAGCGAGGTCCCGTGGGGCGGTGTCCTGGCCGCCCCACGGGTACCCCAGGTCGAGTGGGCGCAGCACCGGGACAGACAGGTGACGAGCCGCCGCCGGGCCGGGCCGTGCGCTGTGGGGCCGGTCACCCACTGTTGCCTAATCATCTCTCTTGCTTATAGTTTGCAAGAAGCTGCCGTGCACGGGGCAGCCCCCCTTTGCCGCACGGCAAGTTCACTTTGCACGACGAGGAGCCATGGCCACCCGAACGCCTTCGGCAGTCAGTCCCGCCCGCCTCCGAACGGCGTTCAGTCCCACAGAGTGGCGTTCCATCGGCGGCATGACCGCGTTCGTCCTGCTCCTGCACGTCGTGGGGTGGGGAGTGCTGATCTTCGCGGTGGCACCTCATGACTACCAGCTGGGCAGCACAGGCGTGTTCGGCGTCAACGTCGGCCTCACGGCGTATCTGCTGGGCGTGCGGCACGCGTTCGACGCGGACCACATCGCGTCGATCGACAACACGACCCGCAAGCTCGTCGGCGAAGGCAAGCCGTCGGTCAGCGCCGGCTTCTGGTTCTCACTCGGGCACTCCTCGGTGGTCTTCGTCGCGAGCCTGCTGCTGGCCGTCGGTGTCCGTTCGGTGGCCGGCGTCGTCCAGAACGAGGACTCCCAGACGGCGCAGACCCTCGGCCTGATCGGCACGATCGTCGCCGGCACCTTTCTGGTCCTCATCGGACTGATGAACCTCGTGGCGGCCCTCGGGATGGCCAACGTCTTCCGCCGGATGCGCGCCGGCGAGTACGACGAGGCCGAACTCGAACGCCACCTCGACAACCGTGGCTTCCTGGCCCGGCTCCTCAGGCGCGTGATGAAGCGCGTGAGCAAGGCATGGCACCTCTACCCCGTCGGCCTGCTGATGGGCCTCGGCTTCGACACCGCGACCCAGGTCGCCCTGCTGGTGCTCGCCGCCGGCTCGGCGACGTTCGTCCTGCCCTGGTACGCCATCCTCGTCCTGCCGGTCCTCTTCGCCGCCGGGATGAGCCTGTTCGACACCGCGGACGGCATCTTCATGTCGCGGGCCTATGCCTGGGCCTTCCTCAAGCCGGTCCGCAAGGTCTTCTACAACCTGACGGTGACGGTGCTGTCCGTCACCGTCGCCCTGGTGATCGGCGTCCTGGTGCTGGTGGGACTGCTCGTGGAGCGGCTCGGCCTGGAGAGCGGCACCCTGGTGTGGATCGCGTCCCTGAACCTGGACTACGTCGGCTTCGGCATCGTCGGGCTCTTCCTGCTGACCTGGGCCGTCGCACTGGCCGTCTGGCGCTTCGGGCGGATCGAGGAGAAGTGGTCCAACGACACGGCACTCTCGGCCTCCGCGCCTCGCGCCGAGTAGGACCCTGCGGGCGGCCACGCCGCTCGCGCCGCCCCCGCGGCATCGCCTGCCATGCGCAGGACCCCGAGATCAGGACGATGAAGGGCCGGCTGGAGTCCTGGAAGCAGCCGACCGCGGCGGAGTCCACGCCGGGCATGCGCCACGGCTCGGGGCACGGCGGTGACGGCATGACGTCCGGCGCGGACATGGAAGAGCTCTCGGCCCTCAAGGGCACCGAGTTCGACAAGGCCTTCGCCGAGATGATGATCGAGCACCACAACGGCGCGATCAGCATGGCCGAGGACGAGCGGAAGAACGGCGAGAACTCCGACGCCAAGAAGATGGCACGCCATCGTCAAGGGGCAGTGCGCCGAGGTCGAGCAGCTTCAGGGCGTCGTCGACCGGCTCTCGTGACGCGGTTGCCCGGGCTCCCGCCGGGGAGCCCGGGCAGTTGTGCCGGGGCGCAGTACCCGAGTGCCGAAGACCGTGTGCGGGAAGACCGGCAGCGCGTACAGCTGGATGATCGCGGTCTCCAGGTCCGGGACGACGAGGCGGCCCTGGTCGGCGGCGGCCTCGGTGAGGGCCGTGTGCGGCCCCCGGTCGGCTGCGGCTTCCCGCCCCCGGGCTGCCTCTGTCACTTCTCGACGAGGGTGACGTCCTGCTGCTGCGAGGCATGGAAGGAGGGCAGTGGCAGGCCGCCCGAGGAGTCCAGTTCCATGACGGTCGCCTCCACGTGGGCCGGGCCCGGTTCGAGCGAACCCGGGGACGGCTTGCCGGTGTTCTCCCAGCGGTGTTCCATGCCGTCGCAGATCGCGCGGGTGCCGCCGATGCCGTGGCGAAGGCTCGACGAGCGCTTGCCCACCGAGGAGCTGACGAACACCGGGCCGGTGCCGCCGGTGCAGCGGTAGGTGCCGGAGAGGGTGACCGTGCCGTCGGCGGCGATGGTGCCGGTCGGGTCGACGGTCACCGTCTCGTAGGGATCGGCGTCGGCCGGGGTGGCGGGAGCGGCGAGCAGGAGCAGGGCGGAGGCGGCGGCTACGCCGAGGGTGGTGCGTACGGGCATGGGGAGACCTTCCGGGTGAGCGGAGTCGGGGGCCTCCACCAGTACCGGGCGCGCGCGCCCAGGCGCGTGATCGTCACCCCTTCGGTGGCGAGTCCGCGCCGACGTCGTGGAACCGTCCGGGAGTTGTCCCCGTGTTGTCACGCTTACGGTCGGCCCGTGGCGATGAGTTCAGGCCCGGAGGATGGTCTACCCATAGGAAGTGACCGACCTACGTGGAGGTGCGCCATGGGTGCCCACGCTTCGTGTTCCTTGACCGGTTCGCATGCTCCGCGCGTTGTCGCCGCGCATCCCGAGCAGGGGTGGAGCCTGCTGTGCGATGGCACGATCGTCTTCGACGACTCGGGTGAGCTGCTGCCGGACGGTCGGGTCGTCACGCCTCACCGTGCGCCGGTGGACCGGCTGGCGGTGGCGGCCTAGAAGTGTCCTGAAGATCTTGCTTGGGCCGCCCCGATCGCCCAGGTTCGCCCGCAAAAGTCGATCGGGGCAATCCGGTGCAAGTCGGGCGGGTTTTCAAGATTCTCAGTGGTCTCCTAGTCCGCTACGGCAGCACCGCGAAGCCGTCCAGCTCCACCATCGCCTGGTCGTCCCACAGTCGTACGACCTCCACCACCGCCATCGCCGGGTAGTCCCTGCCCGCCAACTCACGCCAGACCCGGCCCAGTTCGGGTCCGTGGGCGCGGTACTCCGCGATGTCCGTCGCGTACACCGTGACCCGCGCCAGGTCGGCCGGGGTGCCGCCGGCCGCGCGCAGGGCCGTGAGGAGGTTCGTGAGAGCCTTCTCGAACTGCTGCGGGAGGGTGTCGCCCTCGATCTTGCCGTTCGTGTCCAGGGCCGTCTGACCCGCCAGGAACACCAGCCTGGTGCCCGTGGCCACCACCGCGTGGGAGAAACCCGTGGGTGGGGACAGCTCGGGCGGGTTGACTCGGTCCGCTGTCATGCTGGGGCCTCCGGGTCGGCGTACAACTCCTTGGCGATGATGCCTCGCTGGACCTCGCTCGCGCCCTCGTAGATCCGCGGGGCCCGGACCTCCCGGTACAGGTGCTCCAGGAGGTGGCCCCGGCGCAGGGCCCGGGCTCCGTGCAACTGGACCGCCGTGTCCACGACGTACTGCGCCGTCTCGGTCGCCAGCAGCTTCGCCATCGCCGAGCGCTTCGGTACGTCCGGGGCGCCTTCGTCGTACGCCGTCGCCGCCGCGTACACCATCAGGCGGGCCGCTTCCGTGCGCAGGGCCATCTCGGCGACCTGGTGGGCGACCGTCTGCAGGTCCTTCAACCTGCCGCCGAATGCCTCGCGTTGGGCGGTGTGGGTGAGGGTGGCGTCCAGGGCCGCCTGTGCCATGCCGACCGCGAAGGCGCCGACGCTGGGGCGGAAGAGGTTCAGGGTGCCCATGGCCACCCGGAAGCCGCGGTCGGGCTCGCCGAGGATGTCGTCGGCGGTCACCGGGACCGCGTCGAAGGTCAGGGTGCCGATGGGGTGCGGGGAGAGCATGTCGAGGGGGCTGCCGGTCAGGCCCGGGCGGTCGGCCGGCACCAGGAAGGCGGTCACTCCTCGGGATCCGGCGCCCGGGGCCGTACGGGCGAAGACGGTGCAGAAGTCGGCGTCGGGGGCGTTGGAGATCCAGCACTTCTCGCCGGTGAGGCGCCAGGCGGACGGGCCGTCGGGGTCGGCGGCCAGGGACAGGGCCGCCGCGTCCGAGCCCGCTCCCGGCTCGCTGAGGGCGAACGCGGCCACCGCGGTGCCCTCGCCGACCCTGGGCAGCCAGTGTGCGCGCTGGGCCGGGGTGCCGTGGGCGTGGACCGGGTGGGCGCCCAGGCCCTGGAGGGCCAGCGCGGTCTCCGCCTCCGTGCACGCGTAGGCCAGGGACTCGCGCATCAGGCAGAGGTCCAGGGCGCCGGAGGTGAACAGCCGGGGCAGCAGGCCGAGGCTGCCCAGTTCGGCGACGAGGGGGCGGTTGACCTGGCCGGGCTCGCCCTTCTCGGCGAGCGGGCGCAGGCGCTCTGCGGCCAGCAGGCGCAGTCCGGCGCACCAGGCGGTCTGTTCCGGTCCGAGTGAGAATGCGGGCATCGCCGTCCTCTCTCCCCGCGGCTGTCGACAGGACCGCAGAGCCACTCCCCCGACGGTATCGCGCACAGTTGACTGCCGTCACCAACACGATACGCTCCTCGAGCGAGCCCACCAGGGAGCCCACAAGGCAAGGGGGCGCACCGCCATGAACGTCTCGGCGCATCTCGACACCTTCGCGCGCGACCACCTCCCGCCGGCCGACCAGTGGCCCGAGCTCAGCTTCGACCTGCCGGAGCTGCGCTACCCCGAACGGCTGAACTGCGCCGCCGAGCTGCTGCACGGCCCCCCGGACGACCGCCCGGCGTTCCACACCGCCACCGGCCGGAGCTGGACCTACGGCGAGCTGCGTGCCCGCGTCAACCGGCTCGCGCATCTGCTGACCCGCGATCTCGGGGTCGTCCCGGGCAACCGGGTGCTGCTGCGCGGCCCCACCACCCCCTGGCTCGCGGCCTGCTGGCTCGCGGTGCTGAAGGCGGGCGCGGTCGCCGTGACCGTGCTGGCCCAGCAGCGCCCGCACGAGCTGCGCACGATGTGCGAGATGGCCGAGGTGAGCCACGCGCTGTGCGACATCCGGGCCGCCGACGACCTCGCCAAGGCGGAGATACCCGGGCTGCGGATCGCCACGTACGGCGGTGACGCCCCGGACGACCTGCTGAAGCGGGCGGCGCCGAGGACGCCGTACACCGCCGTGGACACCGCCTGCGACGACGTGGCGCTGATCGCCTTCACCTCCGGGACCACGGGACGGCCCAAGGGCTGTATGCACTTCCACCGTGATGTGTTGGCGATAGCGGACACCTTCTCCAAATATGTGCTCCAACCCCATATGGGCGATGTCTTCACCGGCAGTCCCCCGCTCGGCTTCACCTTCGGACTCGGCGGGCTCGTGGTCTTCCCGCTGCGGGCCGGGGCCAGCGCCCTGCTGCTCGAACAGGCCGGTCCCAAGCAGTTGTTGCCCGCCGTGGCCGAGCACCGGGTGACGGTGCTGTTCACCGCGCCGACCGCCTATCGCGCGATGCTCGACGAACTGGACGGGCACGACGTGTCCTCGCTGCGCCGCTGTGTCTCGGCCGGCGAGAACCTGCCCGCCGCCACCTGGCGGGCCTGGCACGAGCGGACCGGGCTGCGCATCATCAACGGCATCGGCGCCACCGAGCTGCTGCACATCTTCGTCTCCGCCGCCGACGAGCACATCAGACCCGGCACCACCGGGGTGCCGGTCCCCGGCTGGCACGCGCGCGTGGTCGACGCCGACGGCCGGGAGAGGCCCGACGGGGAGCCGGGGCTGCTCGCGGTGCGCGGACCGGTCGGCTGCCGCTATCTCGCCGACCCGCGCCAGCGCGAGTACGTCCGCCACGGCTGGAACATCACCGGCGACACCTACGTCCGGGAGAGTGACGGCTACTTCCGCTATGTCGCCCGCGCGGACGACATGATCATCTCGGCCGGGTACAACATCGCGGGGCCCGAGGTCGAGGAGGCGCTGCTGCGCCACCCGGATGTGCTGGAGACGGCGGTCGTGGGCCGGCCCGACGCGGCCCGCGGGCAGGTCGTGACGGCGTTCGCCGTGCTCAGGCCGGGCGCACGGCGGGACGCGGAGGCGCTGCGCGCCTTCGTCAAGACGGAACTCGCGCCCTACAAGTGCCCGCGCGAGATCGTCTTCCTGGACGCGCTGCCGCGCACGGCGACCGGCAAGCTCCAGCGGTTCAAGCTGCGTCTCGCGGCCGACGCCGAGGGTGACCGGCAGTGATGCCGACGACCTAAGATGATCAACGTGTCCGACCAGCATGCACCACGGTCTTTGATCGTCACGCTCTACGGCGCCTACGGCCGCTTCGTGCCCGGCCCGGTACCCGTCGCCGAACTGATCCGGCTGCTGGCCGCGGTCGGCGTGGACGCTCCCTCGGTGCGCTCGTCGGTGTCCCGCCTCAAACGGCGCGGGCTGCTCGTCCCGGCCCGCACCGCCGACGGCGCCGCCGGCTACGAACTCTCCCCGGACGCCCGCCAGTTGCTCGACGACGGCGACCGGCGCATCTACGCCACCGCGCCGCCCGACGAGGAGGGCTGGGTGCTCGCGGTGTTCTCCGTACCGGAGTCGGAGCGGCAGAAGCGGCATGTGCTGCGCTCCCGTCTCGCGGGCCTCGGCTTCGGCACCGCCGCCCCCGGCGTGTGGATCGCGCCCGCGCGGCTGTACGAGGAGACCCGGCACACCCTGGCACGGCTGCGTCTGGAGGAGTACGTCGACTTCTTCCGCGGCGAGCACCTCGGTTTCGCGCCCACCGTCGAGGCCGTCACCCGCTGGTGGGACCTGGCGGCCGTCGCCAAGGAGCACGAGGCCTTCCTCGACCGCCACGCGCCCGTGGTGCACGACTGGCAGCAGCGGTCGGACACCCCGCCCGAGGAGGCCTACCGCGACTACCTCCTCGCCCTGGACTCCTGGCGCCATCTCCCCTACATCGATCCGGGGCTGCCCGCCCGGCTGCTGCCCGAGGACTGGCCCGGGGTGCGGTCGGCGGCCGTGTTCCGGGCGCTGCACGCGCGGCTCAGGGATGCGGGAGCCGTCTTCGTCGGCCTCTGAGGCCCGCCTTCCGGACGTGATCCCGCCCACAACATGCGTCACTAATGGAACCCTCAGGTTCCTCTATCGCTCTTCTCAAAGTTCTTACCTAGCGTCCACTCAGCACGCCGGGTAACGAAAGAGGATCTGACGCATGACCACCACGGCAAGGGCTCAGGGAGCCACGATCTGGCTCACGGGGCTGCCGAGCGCGGGCAAGACGACCATCGCCCGCCTGCTCGGCGACCGGCTGAAGGCCGAGGGACAGCGCGTGGAGGTCCTCGACGGCGACGAGATTCGCCGCTTCCTCTCCGCGGGCCTCGGCTTCTCCAGGGAGGACCGCAACACCAATGTGCAGCGCATCGGCCTGGTCTCCGAGGTGCTCGCCCGCAACGGCGTGCTCTGCGTCGTCCCGGTGATCGCGCCGTACGCCGACAGCCGCGCGGCCGTGCGCAGGCGCCATGAGGCGAGCGGGGCACCGTACATCGAGGTGCATGTCGCCACTCCGGTCGAGGTGTGCAGCGAGCGGGACGTGAAGGGACTCTACGCCCGGCAGGCCTCGGGCGAGCTGTCCGGGCTGACCGGCGTCGACGATCCGTACGAGCCGCCGGTGGATCCGGCGCTGGTGCTGCGGACGCAGGAGCAGAGCCCGGGCGAGTCCGCGGACGCGGTGTACGCGGTGCTGGTGGAGCGGGGGCTGGTATGAGTTTCAGCCCTTCTCACCTGGACGCGCTGGAGTCCGAGGCGGTGCACATCTTCCGCGAGGTGGCGGCTGAGTTCGAGCGGCCGGTGATCCTTTTCTCCGGTGGCAAGGACTCGATCGTCATGCTGCATCTGGCGCTGAAGGCGTTCGATCACCATCGACGTGGCGTACCGCTACTTCGCCACCCCGCGCCGGCGGTTCATCCTCGCCGACACCCCCGGCCATGTGCAGTACACCCGGAACATGGTCACCGGCGCCTCCACGGCGGAGCTGGCGATCGTCCAGGATCTCGGGGGCGCGGCGGGACTCACCGCGAACGACCTGGGCCGTATCACCCTGCGCACGGCGGAGCCGCTGGCGGTGGACGACTATGCGGTCTCCCGGCGCACGGGGGCGTTCCTTGTCATCGACCCGGCGGACGGGGCGACGCTTACCGCGGGGATGGTCGAGCTGTAGGCCGACCAGGCCGGCCCGCCCTCAAGTCCCGAGCGTCAGGCGGGGCTTGGGGGCGTCCGTGCGGCCCGTCTGGGGGCGGCGGCTGCCGGCTCGGTACTGGGTCGGCCAGACCACGCCGGGGCCCTCGTACGACTGTTCCGCCGCCGCGTGCAGGGTCCAGTGGGGGTCGTAGAGGTGAGGGCGGGCCAGGGCGCACAGGTCGGTGCGGCCCGCCAGGATCAGGGAGTTGACGTCGTCCCAGGAGGAGATCGCGCCGACCGCGATCACCGGGATGCCGAGGGTGTTGCGGATCCGGTCGGCGTACGGCGTCTGGTACGAGCGCCCGAACTCCGGCCGCTCCTCGGCCACGACCTGCCCCGTCGACACGTCGATCGCGTCGGCGCCGTGCGCGGCGAAGGCGCGGGCGATCTCCACGGCGTCCTCTGCACTGGTGCCGCCCTCGGCCCAGTCCGTGGCGGAGATACGGACGGTCATGGGCCGTTCCTCGGGCCATACGCCCCGTATCGCGTCGAAGACCTCCAGCGGGAAGCGCAGGCGCTTGTCCAGGGAGCCGCCGTAGGCGTCGGTGCGGCGGTTGGTCAGCGGGGAGAGGAAGCCGGAGAGCAGATAGCCGTGCGCGCAGTGGAGTTCGAGGAGATCGAATCCGGCCCGGGCCGCACGCCAGGCCGCCGCGGTGAACTGTTCGCGCAGGTCGGTGAGTTGGGCGCGGGAGAGTTCGCGCGGGGTCTGGTTCCCGGGCTTGTACGGGAGCGGGGACGCGGCCACGAGCGGCCAGTTGCCGTCGGGGAGCGGCTCGTCGATGCCCTCCCACATCAGCTGGGTCGAGCCCTTGCGTCCGCTGTGGCCGAGTTGCACGCCGATCGCCGTACCGGGTGCCTGTCCGTGCACGAAGTCGGTGATCCGGCGCCAGGCCTCGGCCTGTTTGCCGTTGTACAGGCCGGTGCAGCCGGGGGTGATCCGCCCCTCCGGGCTGACGCACACCATCTCGGTCATCACCAGACCGGCGCCGCCGAGGGCGCGGGCGCCGAGGTGGACGAGGTGGAAGTCGCCGGGGAGTCCGTCGACTGCCGAGTACATGTCCATCGGGGAGACGACGATCCGGTTGCGCAGGGTCAGGCCGCGCAGCCGGAAGGGGGTGAACATCGGGGGTGTGCCGGGCGGGCAGCCGAAGGCGCGTTCCACCGACTCCGTGAAGCGGGTGTCGCGCAGGCGGAGGTTGTCATGGGTGACGCGGCGGCTGCGGGTGAGGAGGTTGAAGGCGAACTGGCGCGGGGGCTGGTCGAGGTGGAGGGCGATGTTCTCGAACCACTCCAGGCTGGCGCGGGCGGCGCGCTGGGTGGAGGCGACGACGGGTTTGCGCTCCTGTTCGTACGCGCTCAACGCGCCGCGGATGTCGGGGTGTTCCTCAAGGCAGGCGGCGAGTGCGAGGGCGTCCTCCACGGCGAGCTTGGTGCCGGAGCCGATGGAGAAGTGGGCCGTGTGGGCCGCGTCGCCCAGCAGCACGATGTTCTCGTGCGACCAGCGTTCGTTGACGACCGTGCGGAAGGTGGTCCAGGCGGACTTGTTGGAGCGCAGGGGGTGTCCCCGCAGGGCCTCCGCGAAGATCTTGGCGCAGATCTCGATGGATTCCTGCGGGTCGAGTTCCTCGAAACCGGCCGCCCGCCATACCTCCTCGCGCATCTCCACGATGACGGTGGAGGCGCCGCATTGCTTCTGTGGCCCGGAGGGCCTCGTTGAGGGGTGGTGGCCGGGCGACGGGCGGGCATAGGGGTAGCCGTGCAGTTGCATCACGCCGTGTTCGGTCTCGGCGATCTCGAAGCGGAAGGCGTCGAAGGCGAAGTCGGTGGCCAGCCAGATATAGCGGCAGTGGTGGGTGGTCACATGGGGGCGGAACACATGGGCGTAGGCCTCGCGTGTGGTGCTGTGCACACCGTCGGCGGCGATGACCAGGTCGTGGGTCTCGGCCAGCCAGGCAGGGTAGGGGGCCTCGGAGTCGAAGCGGAGTTCTACGCCCAGGGCGCGGCAGCGGTGGTGCAGGATTTCCAGGAGGCGTTTGCGGCCGAGGGCGGCGAATCCGTGTCCTCCGGAGGTGTGGCGGGATTCGCGGTGGACGATGTCGATGTCGTCCCAGCGGATGAAGTCCTGCTGCAGGGCGGTGTAGACCTCGGGGTCCGCGTGTTCTATGCCGCCCAGGGTTTCGTCGGAGAGGACCACGCCGAAGCCGAAGGTGTCGTCGGGGGCGTTGCGTTCCCAGACGGTGATGTCGCGGGTGGGGTCGAGGCGTTTGAGGAGGGCCGCCGCGTACAGCCCTCCGGGGCCGCCGCCGATGATCGCCACGTGCAGGGGGTGACTGGTCCGGGTGGGCGAGTGCGGGTCGTCCGTGGCCGGTCGCGCAGTTCCCCGCACCCCTTGAGGTCGGATCACTCAACGCCCCTTCCACTTCGGGGGGCGCTTTTCCTTGAAGGCCTTGTGGAACTCCGCGTAGTCCTCGCCCGTCATCAGCAGGGCCTGCGTCGAGGCGTCCAGTTCCACCGCCGGGCCCAGCGGCATGTCCAGTTCCGCCGTCAGGAGCGCCTTGGTCTGGGCGTACGCCAGCGCCGGGCCCTCGGACAGACGGCGGGCCAGGGACTGGGCCGCCTCGTCGGCCCGGCCCTCCTCCGTCAGTTCGCTGATCAGGCCGATGCGCTCGGCCTCCGGCGCCCGGACCGGGTCGCCCAGCATCAGCAGGCGGGTCGCGTGACCCAGGCCGACGACCCTCGGCAGCAGGTACGCCGCTCCCATGTCGCCGCCCGACAGGCCGACCCTGGTGAACAGGAAGGCGAAGCGGGCCGTCGGGTCGGCCACCCTGAAGTCGGACGCCAGGGCCAGGACCGCGCCCGCGCCCGCCGCCACGCCGTGGATCGCCGCGATCACGGGGAAGGGGCACTCGCGGATCGCCCGTACGACCTGGCCGGTCATCCGGTTGAAGTCGAGCAGCTGGGCCGTGTCCATGGACAGCGTCTCGCCGATGATCTCGTCCACATCTCCGCCGGAGCAGAAGCCGCGGCCCTCGCCGGCCAGTACCAGGGCCCGTACCGCCCGCTCCCGGGACAGCTCGGCGAGGAGGTCGCGCAGATCGGCGTAGGCGCCGAAGGTGAGGGCGTTGAGCTTCTCGGGGCGGGCGAGGGTGACGGTGGCGACGCCGTCGGTGAGGTCCACCCGCAGATGCCGCCAGCGGTCGGTACGGGCGGCGGAGCCGGTGAAGGGACTCATGGCGGGCGGCCTCCTCGGGCGGACTGCGGGCGGCGCTGTCTCACTGAGGTCTACCCCTCGAAGTTATCACTCATCCGTGACTGTCGTCAGGATGGCGCGATACGTCACGGTCGCGACCGAGGTGTCACGGCTCGTCGACGCCCCCGTAACGACGGGATCAGCCCGGGGAGGCGCCACGTTCACCTGGGTAAGTCGCTCGCTACCGGGCCAAAGGTCCCGGTCGGTGCCCGCCGGACGCCTCTGCCGGGCGGCGCCGTACCATTCATAAGGTTGAAAGCAGCACCGGCTGCTTGATGAACGGACCCGCCGTGCACGATCGTCTCCCCGCCTCCGCCTCCTGGCGCATCGCACTGCCGCACACCACCGCGGCGGTGCCGGTCGCGCGTGCCCTGGTCCGTACGGCTCTGGCCGATCTTGAGCACACCGCCGACAGCGACACCGCGGAGCTGCTGACCGCGGAGCTGGTGGCGAACGCCGTGGAGCACACCGCGGGCGAGGGGCCGATAGAGCTGGTGGTGGAGCTGCTGCCGAGCGGCTGCCAGGTCGAGGTCCACGACCCGGACCCGGCGCCGCCGGGGAACCTCACCCACCCGTCAGGCGGGGAGCCGGACCCTTGGCAGGAGCACGGTCGGGGACTGCTGCTGATCCGTGCGCTGAGCTCGTCCTGCGGTCACCGTCCGACCTCGTCGGGCAAGGCCGTGTGGTTCCGGCTGCCGGCGATACCGCCGCAGCGGCGGCCCGCGTAACCGCCCTCAGCCCAGCGTCGCGACCAGTACCGCCTTGATCGTGTGCATACGGTTCTCCGCCTCGTCGAAGACCACGGAGTGCCGCGACTCGAAGACCTCGTCGGTGACCTCAAGGGAGTCCAGGCCGTGGGTCTCGAAGATCTCACGGCCGACCTTCGTGCCCAGGTCGTGGAAGGCGGGGAGGCAGTGCAGGAACTTCACGTCCGGGTTGCCGGTGGCGCGCAGGACGTCCATCGTGACCGCGTACGGGCCCAGGGCCTTGATCCGTTCGTCCCAGACAGCCTTGGGCTCACCCATGGAGACCCAGACATCGGTGGCGACGAAGTCGGCGCTCAGGACGCCCTCCGCCACGGACTCGGTGAGGGTGAGGGCGGCGCCGCTGTCCTCGGCGAGCCTGCGCGCCTCGGCGACGATCTCGTCGTTCGGCCAGTACGCCTTGGGCGCGACGATCCGCACGTCCAGGCCCAGCAGCGCGCCGGTGATCAAGTAGGAGTTGCCCATGTTGAAGCGGGCGTCACCGAGGTAGGCGAAGACGATGCCGTCGTCCAGGGTCTTCGGCGTGTGCTCCAGCATCGTGAGGACGTCCGCGAGCATCTGGGTGGGGTGCCAGTCGTCGGTGAGGCCGTTGTAGACGGGCACCCCGGCGTGCGCGGCCAGCTCCTCGACCTTCTCCTGGCTGTCCCCGCGGTACTCGATGGCGTCGAACATCCGCCCGAGCACCCGCGCGGTGTCCTTGACCGACTCCTTGTGCCCGATCTGCGAGCCGGAGGGGTCCAGGCAGGTCGTCGAGGCGCCCTGGTCGGCGGCGGCGACCTCGAAGGCGCAGCGCGTACGCGTGGAGGTCTTCTCGAAGATCAGCGCGATATTCCTGCCGCGCAGGTACTGCGGCTCGGTCCCGGCCTTCTTGGCGGCCTTCAGCTCGGCGGCCAGCCCGATCAGACCGCGGAACTCGTCCTCGGTGAAGTCCAGCTCCTTGAGGAAGTGGCGGCCGGCGAGGGCGGTCGGGACTGTCGCCATGGGGGCGCTCCAGAGATACGTGAACAATGACCCTGGAAGTCTATACGATGTTCCACATTTATATACAGGCCGCCGTGTCTATACGGGCCCGCGTTCGACCGGGCAGCTCATACAGCGCGGGCCGCCCCGCCCCCGGCCCAGTTCACTGCCCGGGATCTCGATGACCTCGATGCCCTGCTTGCGCAGGTGGGTGTTGGTGGTGGAGTTCCGCTCGTAGGCCACGACGACACCCGGCTCGACCGCGAGGACGTTGCAGCCGTCGTCCCACTGCTCCCGCTCGGCCGCGTGCACGTCCTGGGTCGCGGTCAGGACCCGGATCTCGCTCAGCCCGAGGGCGGCGGCGATGGCACGGTGCATATGCTCCGGCGGATGGTCGGTGACCTTCAGTTCCTTGCCGTCGACGCCCGGCTCGATGGTGTACGAGCGGAGCATGCCGAGCCCGGCGTACTGGGTGAAGGTGTCGCCGTCGACCATCGTCATCACGGTGTCGAGGTGCATGAAGGCACGCCGCTTGGGCATGTCGAGGGCGACGATCGACTGGGCGGAGCCCGCGGCGAACAGCTTGTACGCCAGCATCTCGACGGCCTGCGGCGTGGTTCTCTCGCTCATGCCGATCAGCACGGCGCCGTTGCCGATCACCAGGACATCGCCGCCCTCGATGGTGGACGGATAGTCGGCCTGCCCCTCGGACCAGACATGGAACGTTTCGTCACGGAAGAGGGGGTGGTGCCGGTAGAGCGCCTCGAAGTGCACGGTCTCGCGCTGCCGGGCCGGCCAGCGCATGGCGTTGACGGAGACACCGTCGTAGATCCAGGCGGAGGTGTCGCGGGTGAAGAGGTGGTTGGGCAGGGGCGCGAGCAGGAAGTCGTCGAGCTCCATGGCGTGGAAGCGCACGGAGACCGGCTCCGGGTGGGCGTCCAGGAACTCGCGCTTGGTCATGCCGCCGACCAGCGCCTCGGCCAGCTCGGGCGCGGGCAGGGTCTCGAAGGCGGCGCGCAGGTGGTCGGTGGCGAGGACGCCGTACTCCTTCTCGTCGAAGACGCGGTCCAGGACGAGGGTGCGGGCCGCCGGGAACTCCAGGGCCTCGGTGAGCAGGTCGCCGAAGAGGTGGACGGCGACCCCTCGATCGCGCAGGACGTCGGCGAAGCCGTCGTGCTCGGCGCGCGCCCGGCGCACCCAGAGCACATCGTCGAAGAGCAACGCGTCCTTGTTGCTGGGGGTGAGCCTTTTGAGCTCCAGATCCGGCCGGTGCAGGATGACGCGGCTGAGCCGCCCGGCCTCGGAGTCGACATGGAATCCCATGCCTCCATCCTGACCATCGGGGGCGATATTCACCCCCCATCTTGACCACTTCTGATTGTCGTCCTCTTGACGATAAGCGCGCACTCCGCTTATCGTCTCCATGACGAAAATCAGCGAGGGGGTCGCTCATGGCCGACATCACCCGGCGCCTCGGCTGGCGCCATCTGCGCGGGGCGCCGACGGCGCACATCCGGCACCACCGCGGCGGAAAGCTGCTGCACGACGGCCCGGGACTCAGCTTCCGGTACCGGGCGCTCAGCGCGGCGCTGTCCGAAGTGCCGGTCGACGACCGGGAGTTGGCGATGACCTTCCACGCCCGTACGGCCGACTTCCAGGACCTGGCGGTACAGGCGACGGTCACCTACCGCATCAGCGACCCCGCCGTCGCCGCGGCCCGCCTGGACTTCTCCATCGACCCGGACACCGGCGCCTGGCGCGGAACACCGCTGGAACAGCTCGGCACGCTGCTGACGGAGACGGCCCAGCAGCACGCCCTGGACGTCCTGGCCCGTACGCCGCTGGCGTCGGCGCTGGTGGACGGGGTGAGCGCGGTACGGGAGCGGGTCGCCGCAGGTCTCGCCGCCGAGCCCCGGCTGCCCGCCACCGGCATCGAGATCGTCGCCGTACGCGTGGTGGCGCTGCGTCCGGAGCCGGAGGTGGAGCGGGCACTGAGGACCCCGGCGCGGGAGCTGATCCAGCAGGAGGCCGACCGGGCCACGTACGAGCGCCGGGCCGTGGCTGTCGAGCGGGAGCGCGCTATCGCCGAGAACGAACTGGCCAGCCAGATCGAACTCGCCCGCCGCGAGGAGCAGTTGGTCGAGCAGCGGGGGACGAACACCCGCCGCGAGGCGGAGGAGCACGCGGCGGCGGACGCGGTACGGGCCGAGGCGGAGGCGGCTCGCTCGGTACGGCTGGCCCGGGCCGAGGCCGAGGGGGTGCGGGAGGTCGGGGACGCCAAGGCGCAGGCGCAGGCCGCCTGGCTGCGGGTCCATGCCGATGTGGACGTCGCCGTCCTGCACGCCCTCACCGGGACCCGGCTCGCCGAGAACCTGCCCCGCGTCGACAGCGTCACCATCTCGCCGGACGTGCTCACCGGGCTGCTCGCCCGGCTCGGGGACGGGGAGCGGGCGTGAGTCTCGCTCCCCGTGCCGTGCTGGTCCATCGCACCACGGAGTACGAGGAGTTGGTGGCCCGGCACGGCACGCACGGCCAGGCCGCCTACTTCCTGCGCTCCCGCGGCCGGGACATCGAGGAGATCGCGGACCGGCACCGCCGTACGCGCCGGGCGCTCGCCGAGGTGGTCTCGGCGATTCCGCTGACCTGGCGTCAGGCGCGGGTCGAGCGGGCCGACCTGGACCGCTTCCTGTTCGCGCCGCAGGACGTGGTGGTCGTGGTCGGACAGGACGGGCTGGTGGCGAACGTCGCCAAGTACCTGTCGGGGCAACCGGTGATCGGCATCGACACCGACCCGGGCCGCAACCCGGGCGTCCTGGTACGGCACCGGCCGGCCGACGCGGCGAAGCTGCTGGCGTCGGCCGGGACGGGGGCCGCGGACGAACTCACCATGGTCGAGGCCGTCGCCGACGACACCCAGCGCCTGGTCGCGCTGAACGAGATCTATCTGGGCGCCGCCGGACACCAGACGGCACGGTACCGCCTGGGTCTTGAGGACGACGGGGGTGTCGTCGAGGCCCAGGCCTCCTCCGGGGTGCTGATCGGCACCGGGACGGGGGCGACCGGTTGGCTCCGGTCGGTGTGGCAGGACCGGGGAGGGCGGCTGCCGCTGCCCTCCCCGGCGGAGGAACGGCTGGTGTGGTTCGTCCGCGAGGCCTGGCCGTCCCCGGCCACCGGGACGTCCCTGGTGGCCGGGGAGTTGGCCGCTCCGGCACGGCTGACCCTCACCGTCGAGTCCGAACGCCTGGTCGCCTTCGGGGACGGCATGGAGTCCGACGCCCTGGAACTGACCTGGGGTCAGTCTGTGCAGGTCGGCGTGTGCCGGGAGCGGCTACGGCTCGCGGGATAGACCCCGCGTCACAGCCGCGGGTCGACCGGCTCCGACTCCAGGGCCAGCACCCCGAACACCGCCTCGTGCACCCGCCACAGCGGCTCGCCCTCGGCCAGCCGGTCCAGCGCCTCCAGACCGAGGGCGTACTCGCGGATCGCGAGCGAGCGCTTGTGGTTGAGGAAGCGCCGGCGCAGCCGGGTGAGGTTGTCCGGGCGCGTGTACTCGGGACCGTAGATGATCCGCAGGTACTCGCGGCCGCGGCACTTGATGCCGGGCTGCACCAGGCGGCCCTCCGTGCTGCGCACCAGCGCGCCGACCGGCTTGACGACCATGCCCTCGCCGCCCCGTCCGGTCATCTCCAGCCACCAGTCGACGCCCGCCCGCACCGATTCCGGGTCCGCGGTGTCGACGTACAGGCGACGGGTCGTCTGGAGCAGGCCGGTGCCGTCGTGTTCCACCAGCCGGTCCAGCAGGGCGAGTTGCTCGTCGTGCGGGAGACCCGCCAGGCTTCGGCCCTGGACCGCCAGGATCTGGAACGGCGCCAGGCGGACGCCGTCCAGGCCCTCGGTGGTCCAGCAGTAGCGTCGGTAGGCCTCGGTGAACGCCGAGGCGTCCGCGGCCCGTTCACGCTGCCGTCCCAGCAGGTCCAAGACGTCGACGCCACGCGCCGCGGCACCCTCCAGCGCGGCCAGCGCCCCCGGGAACACCGCCCCGGATGCGGCGCCCACGGCCGCGTACTGCGAGCGCAGCAGCCCGGACGCCTTCAGCGACCACGGCATGAGCTCGGCGTCCACCAGCAGCCAGTCCGTGTCGAGCTGCTCCCACAGCCCGGCCTCGGTCACGGCGGCTCGGACCCGCTCCAGGATCGTCTCGGTCACCGACTCGTCGTCGAAGAAGGGGCGTCCGGTGCGCGTGTACAGCGACCCCGTCGGCCCTTCGACCCCGAACCGCTTGCGCGCCGCCTCCGCGTCCCGGCACACCAGGGCCACCGCACGCGACCCCATGTGTTTCTCCTCGCACACGACCCGCGCGACGCCGTCCGCCGCGTACTGCGCGAAGGCCTCCTCCGGGTGTTCCAGACAGCCGTCGGCCTGCGAGGTCGCCGTCGGTGCCATCGTCGGCGGAAGGTACGGCAGCAGCCGCGGGTCCACCGCGAAACGGCTCATGACCTCAAGCGCCGCCGCCGCGTTCTCCTCCCGGACGGCGACCCGTCCCGCGTGCCGCGTCTCCACGGCCCGGCGCCCCCGGACATCGTTCAGGTCGAGCGGCCGCCCGTCCTGGCCGCCGGGCGCCTCCGCCCGCAGCGGCTTCGTCGGCTCGTACCAGACCCGCCCGGCCGGTACGTCGACCAGTTCCCGCTCCGGCCAGCGCAGCGCGGTGAGCTTGCCGCCGAAGACGGCGCCGGTGTCCAGGCAGATGGTGTTGTTCAGCCACGTCGCCTCGGGGACCGGAGTATGGCCGTAGACCACTGCCGCGCGGCCTCGGTAGTCCTCCGCCCACGGGTAGCGCACCGGCAGGCCGAACTCGTCGGTCTCCCCGGTGGTGTCGCCGTACAGCGCGTGCGAGCGGACCCGACCCGAGGTGCGGCCGTGGTACTTCTCCGGCAGACCGGCGTGGCAGACGACGAGCCGGCCGCCGTCGAGGACGTAGTGGCTGACCAGTCCGTCGATGAACTCCCGTACCTCGCGGGCGAACTCCTCGCTCTGGCCCTCCATCTGCTCGATGGTCTCGGCGAGGCCGTGGGTGTGCTGGACCTGGCGGCCCTTGAGGTAGCGGCCGAACTTGTTCTCGTGGTTGCCCGGCACGCACAGCGCCCGGCCGGACTTCACCATCGACATCACCCGGCGCAGCACGCCGGGGCTGTCCGGGCCGCGGTCGACCAGGTCGCCGACGAAGACGGCGGTGCGGCCGTCCGGGTGGACGCCGTCCACGTAGCCCAACTTGCCCAGCAGCGACTCCAGTTCGGCGGCGCAGCCGTGGATGTCGCCGATGATGTCGAAGGGGCCGGTGAGGTGGGTCAGGTCGTTGAACCGCTTCTCGGTGACGACAGTCGCGTACTCGGCCTCCTCGACTCCGCGCAGGATGTGCACCTTGCGGAAGCCCTCGCGCTCCAAGTGCCTGATGGAACGCCGCAGTTCGCGGATGTGCCGCTGGATCACCCGGCGGGGCATGTCGGCGCGGTCGGTGCGGGTCGCGTTGCGCGCGGCGCACACCTCCTCCGGTACGTCCAGCACGATGGCTATCGGCAGGACGTCGTACCGCTTCGCCAGTTCGATGAGCTGACGCCGGGAGTCCTGCTGGACGCTGGTGGCGTCGACGACCGTACGGCGGCCGGCCGCGAGGCGCTTGCCCGCGATGTAGTGCAGGACGTCGAAGGCGTCCCGGGTCGCGCTCTGGTCGTTCTCGTCGTCGGAGACCAGACCGCGGCAGAAGTCGGAGGAGATCACCTCGGTGGGCTTGAAGTGCCTGCGCGCGAAAGTGGACTTGCCGGAGCCGGAGGCACCGACGAGCACCACGAGGGACAGGTCGGTGACGGGCAGGGTGCGCCCCTGGTTCTCGGTCATGCGGCCTTCGCCTCCTTGTCGTCACGCTTGAACACAGCCATCTGGGTGGGCGGCCCCACCTCGGGGTCGTCGGGACCGACGGGGACGAACTCCACGCCGTACCCGTGCCGTTCGGCCACTGCCTCCGCCCAGCTCCGGAACTCCTCGCGGGTCCACTCGAAGCGGTGGTCGCCGTGCCGGACGTGCCCGGCCGGGAGGGACTCCCAGCGGACGTTGTACTCGACGTTCGGGGTGGTCACCAGGACCGTCCGCGGGCGGGCGGCGCCGAACACCGCGTACTCCAGGGCGGGCAGCCGCGGCAGGTCGAGGTGCTCGATGACCTCGCTGAGCACGGCGGCGTCGTAGCCCTTGAGCCGGTTGTCGGTGTAGGCGAGCGAGCCCTGGAAGAGCTTCACCCGGGACGCCTGCCGCTCGCCCATGCGGTCCAGCTTGAGCCGGCGCGAGGCGATGGTGAGCGCCCGCATCGAGACGTCGGTGCCGACGATCTCGGTGAAGCGCACGTCCTTGAGCAGCGCCTGCACCAACTGGCCCTGACCGCAGCCGAGATCGAGGACCCGGGCGGCACCGGACTCCCGCAGCGCGGCGAGGATCGCGTCCCGGCGCTGCACGGCGAGCGGTGTGGGGCGCTCTTCCTCCTCGGCCTCGGCCTCGACGGCGTTGTCGATGTCCTCGACCTCGCTGTCGTCGGCCTCGGCGAGCCGCACCAGCTCAAGACGCTCCATGGCCTGACGGGTCAGCGACCAACGGCGGGACAGATAGCGGCTGGTGATCAGCTTCTGCTCGGGGTGGTCCGGCAGCCAGCCCTCACCGGCGCGCAGCAGCTTGTCGACCTCGTCGGGGGCGACCCAGTAGTGCTTGGCGTCGTCCAGGACCGGCAGCAGGACATACAGATGACGCAGCGCCTCGGCGAGGGTGAGCGCCTCGGATACGAGGACGAGACGGACGTAGCGCGAATCGCCCCACTGAGGGAACTGCTCGTCGAGGGCCACCGGTTCGACGGTCGCCGTCCAGCCGAGCGGCTCGAAGAGACGCCGTACGAGCTCGGGGCCGCCGCGGGCGGGCAGCGCGGGGACCTCGATGCGCAGCGGGCGGGCCTGTCCCGGCAGGTCCGGCTTGGCCGTGCAGGTGCCCTTCATCGCGCTGGAGAACACCGCGCTCAGCGCCACCGCGAGCAGGGACGAGGCGGCGTACGGGCGGTCGTTGACGTACTGCGCGAGCGCCGCGTCGGGGGCTCCGCCGCGCCCCTTGCCCTTGCCCCGCCGGACCAGTGCCACCGCGTCGACCTCCAGCAACAGCGCCGCCGTGCAGCGCTCGGCGTCCGCCTCGGGGTAGAGGACATGGGCCGTGCCGTAGGACGTGGAGAACACCTGCGCCTTGTCGGGATGCTTGTGCAGCAGGTAGCCGAGGTCGGTGGCGGGGCGTTCCGGGGTGCCGGTGGTACTGATCGTCAGGAACATGGG
The DNA here is from genome assembly GCF_032436805.1 of Streptomyces sp. P17. NCBI lineage: Bacteria > Bacillati > Actinomycetota > Actinomycetes > Kitasatosporales > Streptomycetaceae > Streptomyces > Streptomyces sp. P17. Next base: position 198,014 of record NZ_JAVRBF010000004.1, read on the forward strand.
CAGGGCCTTTGAGGCTCGATGGTCAGATGTGCCGCCATACGCGCGAAGGCCCCCAGGAGGGTGATCCTGGGGGCCTTCAGGACGACGCTCACACCATCGCACAGGGGGCGCGACCGGCGCCTTTGTTTATTCCTACGGTTCTACGACAACTGCGACTGCACCTGGGAGGAGATGAGCTCCAGGTGGTCGAGGTCGGAGAGGTCGAGGAGCTGGAGGTAGATCCGGCGGGAGCCGGTCTCGGCGTAGCGGCCGATCCTGTCGACGACCTCGGCCGGGGAGCCGGCCAGCCCGTTGGTCTTGAGCTCGTCCACCTCGCGGCCGATGGCGGCGGCGCGGCGGGCGACCTCCGCGTCGTCCTTGCCGACGCAGACGACCAGGGTGTTGGAGTACGTCAGCGCGTCGGCGCCGCGGCCTGCCGCCTCGGCGGCGGCCCGGACCCGGCCGAACTGGCGCACGCTGTCCTCGATGCTGCCGAAGGGCATATTGAACTCATCGGCGTACTGGCCCGCGAGCCGCGGGGTGCGGCTGGCGCCGTGGCCGCCGATGAGCACCGGGATCTTCGGCTGCACGGGCTTGGGCAGCGCGGGCGAGTCGGTGAGGTCGTAGTAGGTGCCGTGGAAGTCGAAGGTCTTGCCGATGTCCGTCGCCCACAGCCCGGTGACGATGGCGAGCTGCTCCTCCAGTCGCCCGAACTTCTCCTTCGGGAAGGGGATGCCGTACGCCCTGTGCTCCTCCTCGAACCAGCCCGCGCCCAGGCCGAGTTCGATCCGGCCGCCGGACATCTGGTCGACCTGCGCGACCTGGATGGCGAGCACGCCGGGCAGCCGGAAAGTGCCCGCGGTCATGAGGGTGCCGAGGCGGATGCGCTTGGTCTCGCGGGCGAGTCCGGCGAGGGTGATCCAGGCGTCGGTTGGACCGGGGAGGCCGTCCACGGAGCCCATGCTCACATAGTGATCAGACCGGAAAAAGGCATCAAATCCCAGGTCCTCGGTGGCCTTCGCCACGGTGAGCAAGGTGTCGTAGGTGGCCCCCTGCTGGGGCTCGGTGAAGATGCGAAGATCCATACCTCCATCCTGCACGGTCATGTGGTGGTCAACCCCATCGGTCCCACCGGCCCCACTCCCCCACGGTCGGGCCTTGGAAGCGCCTACCACGTCGATTGATGAAATCGCCGGGGGGACGACGATGAGGGAGGATGGCGGTATGAACAATGACGAGTTCTACGAGGATGACGAGCGCGCCGAGGAGATTCTGGAGCGCTTCGAGGCCGGGGAGAAGCACGTCACTGCACGACCGGTACTAGGCGTCACTCAACGTCTCGATGTAGCCACGACCTGGGGCCCGATCTTGTCCAGCGAAACCAGTCACACAAACAAGGACCTCGCAGGACTCTGATGCCCTCACCGATTGACGTTCAGCTCATCTTGTGCGATGCAGCCCAGGCCGACCCGACCGGCAAGCTTCACATGCTCGGGGCTGGCTGGTCACGCACTCCGTCCCCGACAGCGCCCATGGCGCTTGCAGCGATAATCAAGGTTCCTTGGGACCGAGCCAACGAGAAGATCCGAATGACCTTCACGCTGGTCGACGCGGATGGGCACCAGGTGACGGTTCCCACCCCGATGGGGCCGCAACCGATCCAGAGTGTGGGAGAGATCGAGGTTGGTAGGCCAGCCGGTCTCGCACACGGAACGCCCATCGACGCGGCGTTTGCGCTCAACGTGGGGTCGCTGCCCCTTCAGGAGGGTCGCTATCAGTGGCGCCTTGACCTGGCGGATGAGCAAGCGAACGCCTTCTTCACCGTGCAGAACGTCAATGCCTGACGCAGGCATCGTCCCCCGTCGCCTCCGGGCGGCGGGGCTTTTGTCGTTCAGCGTGGGTTGAGGGCCTGCCGTGCGGCACTGATCAGCCTGTGTGCGTCGGCCCCGTACGCGGCCGACTCCCGCAGGGTGTTCCAGGTCCGGCGGTATGTGCTCACACTGGCGTCGTCCTCGATCCACAGCTCCGAGTGCCACGTCTCGACGATCACGCGGCGATCGTCGTACACCCAAAACGCTGTGGCTGGCGGGATCTTGAGCGAGGCGCTGAACGGGATGATCCCCAGTTCGACCGTGTCCAAGCCGACAGCGCCGGACAGCCGGTCGAGCTGGGCGGCCAGGACGGACGGCGGACAGATGAGCGCGCGGAGCGCGGCCTCCCAGAGGATGAGATGGAAGCGCTTGGTGGGGTCGTACAGCGCCTCCTGCCGCTGGATACGGGAGCGTACGGCCGCCTCGGTGTCCCGGGGCGACTGCTGGAGTTCGGCGTATCGAGTGAAGATCGACCGGGCGTAAGCGGGGGTCTGGAGAATCCCGAAGATGATGGACGACTCCCAGCCCCGGAACACGGACGCGTCACCGTGCGCGGCCAGGTGCGTGTCCTGGACCGCCTTGTGTCCCGAGGCCAGCTGCCGCCGCCAGGAGCGGATGTGAGACTCGAACCCCCGCAGCCGCGCGAGGAGTTCGTCATAGGCGTCCCGCTGGCCGGTCCCCTCGGCCCACGCGCGCAGGTCGTCAGGGGTGGCGGTCTGCTTGCCGTTCTCCAGCTTGCTGACCTTGGGCTGCGGCCAGCCGAGCCGCCGGGCGAGCGCGGAACCGGTGAGCCGGCCAGCGGGGGAGGTGAGCCTCAGCTCACGCAGCCGCACCCCGAGCGCTTCACGCGCCTGCTGGTAGTCGGTGGTCACCGGTTCCGCTCCTTGGGTGTTGCTCTACTTCGCAGGCAGGTTCGCCGCGAAGGTCTCGTACGGCACGGCATAGTGCGTGGCCGCGTCACGCACCTGTGCGTACCGGTTGACCTCTACCGACTCCGTGATCAGCTCCACGTCCACGAGGTTGTCGGCGTCGTCGAAGTTGAGCCGGGCCACCAGCCGGGAGTCGAACAGCCAGAAGTCCTCTACAGGGAGCTGGAGGCGGTCGGCGTCGGCACGCCAGAGCTGCCGGATGTCCTCACGGAGCTGTTGCGGCGGGCGTTGTCGAGCAGGTAGCGCTGGCCGGGAGTGGGTGGGTTGTCGACGATGCGCACACGCTCGAACCGCTTGCCCAGGGCGGTCTGTTCGCGGCGCTCGGCGCACCACTCGGCGTCCTTGCCCTCCCAGTCGACGGGCTCGCCCCGGAGGAACTGCGCGTAGGTGTCGGTGACCTCGTCGGAGGCGTACCGGCGGCGGGCCTCCAGCCGCCAGGCCGTGTGCTTGAACTGGGTGAACAGCCGGTCGAACTCATCCAGGCCGATGATGTTCGGCACGCGGGTGACCTCCTTGGGGCCGAAGTCGACGAGCAGTTCGCGCGGGACGACGATGGGCACCTCGCCTTCGCCGAGGTGCCGCAGGCGGGCGATGTCGTCAGGGTCGGTGAGCGTCGGTCCGTGAATGATCACCTCGCCGGTGTCGAGGTCTTCGTGCACGGCCGGGCAGCCGTTCACGCCGCTGCCCGTGCCGTTGAAGCGCAGCCGTCGCACCATGATCAGTTCCTTTCGCCGGGTACTGATGCCCTCATGATCACCGTGCTCGGGAGTGGACGGTACGGGTTCGCCGGGCCCCCGTGAACATAAACGGCTATAGCCAGCTCCTACCCGCGAATAACCGGGTATAGGCGCTAGCCGCCTCAACTTCCTCTTTACAACGCTCAGTTCATGGTCACAGCACAGGAGTCGGGCACGGCCGCCGTGGAAGCAGTCGAGGCACTACGGGAAGCACTGACGGCGGCGGGGATCGTCCTGCCGTCCCTGGGGGCGGATGCGGCGTCGCCCTCACTGAACCTGATCACCCTGGGCCGGGTACGCGCTGACGTCGCGCTGCGGCTCGCCGACGTGATCCAGCGGGGGTGCGCATGAACGCGTATACGCCCCAGGTCGGCGACCTCATGTGGGACGAGGCGACGCGCAGGGTCGGCCAGGTTGTTGGCCGGGTCGGGTGCTGGCAGCTCAAGCCGCCCGGTGGTGGGCGGGAATGGGACGCGCACGGTCCCCTGCGGCCCGCGACGCCGGCGGAGAGGCTGTCGGCGGGCGTGGCGATGGCCAACGCCCGGAGCCGGGGAGAGGCGCCATGAGCGCGCCCGCTACGACTGACGAGACGCTGTCGGCTGAGTGCACTGTGGCCAAGCAGCCCGGGTACGAGGATCTGCACAGCGAGTGCCGCCAGACCAAGGACGTGCCCTTGCCCCACGGCGGGGGCCTGCTGCTCGCACGCCGGTGCGGCTGCACCTGCCACCGCCGGGGAGGTGCCTCATGAGCACGGCGAGCGTGCATGTGTGCCGCGCCTGCGATGGTCTGATCACCGACCCGGAAGACGGCGTGATCGTCGCGCATGAGCTGGGCAACTCCGGGCCGGGCTGGGACGTCTGAGCGCACCGCGATCACGCGGACGACGGCGAGCTGATCGACCCGGATCTACTCCGGATCATGACTCGCATCTGGGTCGCGAAGATGCAGGGGTAGCGGTCCCCAACAGCACGAAGCCCGGCCGGTGTTGTGTCCCGGTCGGGCTTCGTCGTGCGCGTATGGGGTCAGCGGGTCCAGTCGATCTGTACCGACTCGGGGTCGACGCCCCCCGGAAGGACGCCGAGCGGGCGACCGCGACGCCCAGGCCGCAGGGTGACCACCGCCAGCACGGCGAGGATCTTCCGCCGCCGCTCCAGCGGGTACGTGGCGCGCCACCACTCAAGGGCGTCATCGGGGTCGGTCTCGTGCCGTCGGACCAGTTCCGGCAGGTCGACGCCGTCCAGCGGGCCTGGCTCGCTGGCCGCTGCCGCCGCCGACACCGCGTCCGCGATCTGCGTCTCGACGGCTGCGATCTTCTCCTTGATGAGCCGGGCCGCCTCGCGGTACTCCACCGGGTCGGCGTCCTCGCTGTCCGCGAACGCGGCAGCCAGGGCGTTCAGCCGGGCGTTCAGGGTCGCGTGACGGGCGGTCAGGGCATCCAGGTCCGGGCCATCGGCCACGGGTAGCCCAGGGGCGGAGAATGCCGCTCGGGCGTCCGGACGGGCGAGGCGGGCGATGACCGTCCGCTCCACGAAGTCGTCCACCGGTGCAGCGGTCCGGATCAGGTGCGCACTGGCGGTGCACCTGTACTGCTGTCGCTGCCCGGCCCTGGCCCCGCCGGGGCGCACCACGGCGCCGCAGCCCGGACGGCCGCACCGGTACAGCCCGGCGCCCAGGTACTTGGGCGCCCGGGCGTCGGCACTGGCGAGGTGCGCGCTGCGGGCCGGGTCGGTCAGCACAGTGCGCAGCGCGAGCCACGTGTCATGGTCGATGATCGCATCCCACTGCGCCGGGCCCACGTCCTCGCCCTTGTGCGCGACGCGTCCGGCAATCCGGGGCGAGAGCAGCACGGAACGCAGTGTCTGGATGACCCACGGCTTGCCTCGCGGGCTGGTGATCCCCCGAGCGTTCCACGCCCGGCAGATGCCCGTCAGGGTGGAGCCGGTTTCCGGGTCAGCGGCGCGCGCCAGCACCGCGTCGGCCGCCTCGCGGATCAGCTTCGCCTCACGGGGGTCGACCTGCGGCACCTGCGGCGCCTGGCCCTTGACCGTGGGCTCAACTGCCTTGAACCCGAAGGTGCGTGGACCACCGTGGTGGACGCCCGCCTGACGGTTCGCCTCCTTTTTGGCCTTCATGCGCTCGATGGAGTGCTCGACCTCGTGGGTGCTCACACTGGCGAGGATACGGGCGACCATCCGGCCGGACGCCGTGCTCAGCTCCAGCTCGCCCTGCTTGACCGGGCGGATCAGGACGTGCGTGCGTTCCACGATTTCGATGAGCGGCTCGAGGTCCCGGGCCTGCCGGTATAGGCGGTCCGTGTGCCAGACAAGCACGGCGTCGGCCTCACCGGCGGACAGCATGTCGAGCAGTTCCGCGTAGGCAGGGCGCCGGGCGCGCTGGCCGCTCTTGCCCACGGCGGTGCGGTCGTCGTCGACCTTGACCGCTACGACGGACCAGCCGAGGTCGGCGGCGAGCTTGCGGCAGGCTTCCTCCTGCCGGGTGACTCCTTCGGCCTTGCCGGTCGGCTCGTGGGAGATGCGGGTGTAGATCACTGCGCGGAGCGGTGTGCGCTCATTCCTGACCATGGCTCAATAATACGCTCTGATCATGAAATTGGACCTGTCCGCGCTGGACGCGGACATGCAGGCGGCCAGGGAGTCGGGGCGGGGCGCAACGGCGGGGGTCGTGGAGGACGGCGACTGAGGCGTCGGGGGTCAGCCCGCTTCTCTCTCCTCCTCCTGCAAGAGCTGGTCTCTGTCCCGGTCCGCGAGTCTGCGGAGCATCTCCAGGACGCGGTCGCGGGACTCGTCGGCCGCGTCGATGGCCTCCATGCACTGCCAGTACGTGCCCTCGTCGTCCGCCGCGCTCGCCAGGCCGACGAGGGCGATACCCACCTCGCCGAGCAGTCCGCCCAGGTACATCAACGCCTGCCGGGCGTCGCCCAGTTCGCTGAGCTGGGCCGCGCGCAGATCCTTGATGTCGAGCAAGGGGGTATCCAGCACCCCGCAGCCCCGGCCCGCGAGTTCGGTCAACCCCAGTGCCTCGCCGCGCAGTTCGGGTGGGCCGAAGACCGCGAGCCGACTGCCTATCGCCTGGGCCAGCGCCTGCGCCTGCCACACCTCGGTCATGATCTCCGGCGCACGGTCGCTTCCCGCGAGGGCACGCCTGCTCGTCACGATGAGCCGCACCGCGTCCATGCGCTGCCCCCGTCCGCTCCCGACGCACCCGTGCGCGTCCACCCGAACTCCCTTGTTCACTACCCAGAGTGAGGGCGCCTGAGACGAAAAGCCAGAGGAAGACGGAAATCTGCGGACAACAAATCGGTTTCGGACGGCTGAATAGATACGGAGAGTTATGATGCCGGGAATCGGCGTTCGTTCCGGTCGATCTTCGCGTCCAGTGCGGCGAGGGGGTCGATGCCGAGTACCTCGCACAGTTGCAGCAGATAGGCCAGTACGTCGGCGACCTCGTCCGTGACGCGGTGCGCGGTGTCGGGGTCGGACATCACGCGGGCCGACTCCTCGGGCGTCAACCACTGGAAGATCTCGACCAGTTCGGAGGCCTCCACGCTGAGCGCGGCGACGAGGTTCTTGGGGGTGTGGTACGGCTGCCAGTTGCGGGCGGCGGCGAACTCGGCCAGCCTGCGCTGGAGCTTTGCCACGTCGAGGGGTTCTGTCACGGGTTCAGGTGTACCACCGTGACTCCGGGCGTTCCGTCGGCCCAGGTCGCGTCGCTGACCGTGCCGACGAGGCGGATGTGGCCGCGCTCGCACATGCGGGCCGCGAGCCGCAGCAGTTCGGTGCGCTGTCGTGGGTCCAGGGCGCGTTCGAGGCCGTCCGTCAGGACGGTGAGCGTCTGCATGGCGGGGGGTACCTCGCCGGGGGCGTCGAGTTCCAGCACGCCGGGGCCGGTGAGCAGGACCAGAGCGAGCGCGAGATAGCGCAGCTCGCCGTCGCCGAGGCGGCCGAAGTCCGTGCGGGTGCCGTCGCCCCGGTCCAGCACGCCCCGGACGGTGCCGTCGCCGAGTTGTTCGGCCAGGACGTCGGTGACGGGGCCGGAGCATCCGGCGCGTGCCGCGGCGATCAGTTGCTGATGGCGGCGGGCGCATTCGACCCGGGTGCGCCACAGGACGTCGGCGAGGTTGTCGCAGCCGCCGAGGAGTCGTCCCGAGCCGGTCGGGACGGGGGCGCGCATCCAGTCCGGGTGCGGATCGCAGGGGAAGACCGAGCGCAGGGCGACGACCATCTGCTCGGCGGCGGCGAGGACCCGGCGCTGTCCGTCCGTCTTGCCGGCCACGCGCAGGGGCAGCAGCGCGGTGCCGAGGAGGTCGTCGGGGAGCGGGGCACGGGTGACGGGCGCGGATCCGGCGGTGTGCCAGGCGGCCTGGACGGAACGCCGGCCGGGATCGCGCAGGGCGGTCTCCAGCAGGGTGACCCCGTCCGCGGTCAGACGCTCGCCCACGATGCGCAGTTCGGGCTCGGCCTGTACGGCGACATCGAGCCGGACCGGCCCCTCGGGACCGTCGGCTGTGCAGCCGATGCGGAAGCCCCGTCGTCGCTGGGCGTCGGGCCGGGCCCCCTCGGGAACACAGGCGACCGGATCCGGGAACACCTCCGCCAGCTCGGCACCCCCACCGAGCCGAGCCAGCGCTTCGTACGCCCGCAGCGCACTCGTCTTCCCGGACCCGCTGGGCCCGGCAAGCAGCGTAAACGCCCCGAGCGACAGGCCGACCCGCCGATGCCCGGCGAAGGCGGAGAGCCGCAACTCCGTGATGCGGGGCCGCCCGGGGTGCCCGGGCCCGCCGGGGGTAGAGGGGCCGACCGCGTGCGAGGACTCCGGCCGCACGGCGGACCCGGGAACCCGAGACCCCGGCGGCGCGGACGACTCCGCCACCAGGGCAGACGCAGAAGACCCCGGCACGCACGAAGACTCCGGCCGCACGGCGGACCCGGGAACCCGAGACCCCGGCGGCGCGGACGACTCCGCCACCAGGGCAGACGCAGA